>JANODW010000178.1:0-1894 GCA_031412875.1 Pirellula sp.
AAATCCAACGAATCGAGCGGCTGTGTTCCGTAGGTCGCAATCAGATCTGCCACATCGTTGGACAACTGCGCATCGTCGATCGATGCCGGTATCTTTCCCGCGCGTTTGATAAGCGACGTCAGCAACGCGGAATCCTGTTGCATTACCGCCCAAAGCATCTCTTCGATCGTCCCTCGCAGCGAGTCGTCAATGCGACCCACCATCCCGAAATCCAACAAAGCAATTGTTCCGTCCGCTTGTATTAGGATGTTTCCCGGATGCGGGTCGGCGTGGTAATGCCCCTTGATAAAAATGCTTTGCACGTAAAGCGCAGAAACACGCTTTGCTATTTCCGTACGATTGACATCGGGCATCGCCTCCGTGGATCGCAGGCACTGAATCGATTCGCCGCCCACTCGCTCCATCGTAAGCACGCGCGCGCTGGACAATTTGGGATAAGCATGCGGTACCACTACGCCTTTGCATTCCTTGAGCGACGATTGAAACATCATCAAATTCGAGAGCTCTCGCGAGAAACTCAGTTCGCGTTTGATGGACCGCGACAATTGCTCCACGATCCCGCGAGGCTGCCAAACGGCCAGCTCCGGAATCCGCTCCGCTAGGACGGCTAGCCCTCGCAACACCTCGAGATCCTCGTTGACCTTGGCTTGGATGTTGGCATGCTGGACCTTGACCACCACCGGCGTGCCATCCAGCAGTTTGGCTGCATGAACCTGCCCAATCGACGCCGATGCGATCGACTGTTCGCAAAACTCCGAAAAGGCGCTTCCAATAGGCTGCTTCAATTCCGATTCTACGGTCGCTTTCACTTCCTCGAATGGATCGGCCGGTACCTGGGATTGCAACTGCTGGAGTTCGGACGCCTGCGCGGATCCGACCAAATCCGGTCGCAATGAGAGCACTTGCCCGAGTTTGATGAATGTCGGCCCGAGATCTGTGAGCGCCATGCGAACGCGTGCTTCTCGCGAATAACTCGACAGCGGCACTCCCTGATCGTCCTTGATCCAATCGCGGATGAAATCCACGCGCAAGTGACTTAACCAGTCCGCCAAACCGTATCGTCGCAGGACGACGATGATCTCCTGCCATCGTCTCAGGTTGCGATAGTACCGGGGGAGCGCACTGATTCTCATGGGTTGGATGTTGGATCCGGTTTGGGCGGTGGCGAATTGTTCTTGAGTTCCCTTGCCCGTGCTTCGATGCGTTTTTTGAACTCCGCTAATTCTAGTTTACCGAAATCGAAGACCGGTGATCCTTCCTGTGCCTCCTCGGTCTGCGTGAGTTCTACGCGGGTTCCCAAGTACTCGACGACTACCTTGTTTTGCGCCGCCTGAATCTGTTGAGTGAACCCGAGGCCGCGGATTGCCGGAAAATCATCGGCGCTATAGACGACCCTGCCGTTGCGAATGTCCACCGCCGCGATCGACATGAAGTCGGAAGCGCGCTGTTGGATCTTGTTCATTTTGAGCATCCGGACAAAGATCGCGAACGGACTGTTTCGGCTCTGCGAGACAGGAAAAAAGAACTGCGTGACCGACGGGCTCTGTTCCCAGAGGTCGCTCGCATCTTTGGCGGATAACGCAAACATCAAACCCGACACAGGAATAAAGCTCGAGTCGGATTCGTCCGGCGCAACATTGATACTCTCCAATTTCAACTGCTTGTGGTATAGCATCAACAGCATCGTGTCTCCAAACCGCTGAACGGAAATTTGATTGAAATTGAGATCCCGATCGATTTCGCGCACGAACTCCTTACCATCGGCGATATTCCAATACGTCAGCTCTTTGTTTTGTTTCAATAGGACAACTCCGGTTTCGCCATCGATCGCAATTTGCGATAGCGGCGGCAATTCGGTCTCAAATGCGGTTCTACCATCCTGCGAGTCGACCAG
>JANODW010000179.1:0-7243 GCA_031412875.1 Pirellula sp.
CCATACGCAGCCAAGCCGTCAAGACCGAAGTCCTACGCGATCCACTTGCTGCCCCACGACCGCCCATGAGCCAACCATTGAGCCAACCATTGAGCCAAACCTTTAGTCAACCCATCCTCGCCGGCAACAACGCAACACAAATCAGGAACCCTGGCGCAGAATCGACCGCGACGGCCACACGCCCCTTGCCATCGCCCAGCATCGCGAAATCGCCTGCACCTTCACTGCCCCGTCCGGCCCCGTCGCCCGGAATGGCCCCGTCGCCCGGAATGGCCCCGTCGCCCGGCCCTGTACTTTCGTCCGGTCTAGCGCCCTTAACGCAGATGCCCCCCTCTCTCGCAACACCTAGCGAATAAGTTTGATAAGGTCACCATGACAATCACAACGTCTAGAATCCAAGCGGGCTTCGAACCCATCCCCGGATATATCCTTCGCAATAAACTCGGCTCCGGAGGATATGGCGAAGTATGGCTTGCGGATGCACCAGGGGGACTCAAAAAAGCGATCAAGTTTGTTCTGGGGAACATCGATGAGAATCGCGCGTCGAGCGAATTGAAATCGCTTCAGAGAGTGCGACAGGTCAATCACCCTTTCATTCTCTCACTCGAGAGGATCGAAGTTGTTGACGGACAGCTCATCATTGTCACCGAACTCGCGCAAGGCTCGCTCCATGATCGCTTGGTGGAGTTCCAGCAAAAGGGATTTGTTGGAATCATGCGAGAACGGCTGATGGGCTACATGAAGGACACGGCCGAAGGGCTGGATTTTCTTTGCCAGCAACACGATCTCCAACATCTCGACGTCAAGCCCGCAAATCTGCTGCTCGTCGCCGATCGCGTCAAAGTTGCGGACTTTGGACTGATCAAAGACATTCAGTCCAATAGCCTGTCCGTGATGGGCGGGCTGACCCCCACGTATGCAGCCCCCGAAATGTTCGATGGACGACCGGGACGCTTTAGCGATCAATACTCGCTTGCAATTGTTTATCAAGAATTGTTGACGGGAACGTTGCCTTTCCGCGGGAGGACGACCGCTCAGTTGGCCAATGAGCATCTCAATAAAGCCCCCAACCTGGAAGCGATCCCACTTTTGGAGCGCCCCATCCTTTCCAAAGCGCTCGCCAAGCGGCCCCAACTGCGGTTCAGCGATAGCCGCGAATTCATCGCGGCTTTAGAAAGAGTGCATTCTCAAGCGGCCCAGCATGGTTCCAATGACCTGCATGAGAGCTCGCAACCCAAAAAACGGCCGTCCAGAGCGCAGCCCCGATCCAGTCCACTCCATGCGCCCGTTCCATCGAACAAGATTCAATCGTCAAGTGTCAGTACACAAAGCCAACTCCCCAAGTCTGCTCAGACTCGCAGTGTTGAAATCTTGCCCAAGCTGTCCGACGCCGATGGGTCCTCAATTGTTTACCCCGATGGCATCGACATATCCAGCTCGGGAAAACACCTCGCGATCGGCCTGGGCGCGACAGGCGTCAACGCCGTGATGGGGATGCGGCAGCGTATGTTTGAAAATACGCCGGAACATCTGGACGGCGATCAATTCGGCTTTATGGTGATCGATTCCGATCAAAAGAACATCGAGTCGGTCCTCGATCTGGATCGCAAGGAATGCCTGCCTTACCAGTCGGCCGTTCTCATGCCCCTCAAAGCACCGCAGTACTACCGCGAGAACGCCAAGAGCGATTTCCGCCAACTGAGCCGGCGCTGGTTATACAACATCCCAAGATCCTTGAAAACCGAAGGGGTCCGCCCATTGGGTATGCTCGCGTTTCTTGACAACGCCGATCGCATCTTCAGCGCCCTCCGCGCTTCGATCGTCGATATCGCAAGGAGCCGAGGGGACGCTAAAGTCGGAGAGCCAATCGAGGTGCAAATCGTTTCCTCGGCACACGGCGGTACCGGCGGTACGATCGCTGCCGAAATCGGATTCTTAGTTCGGCAAATCGCAGCCGAGTTGGATGTACCCATGCAGATCGAAATGATCCTGACTTGCGCAACCCCTAACGGTTTTGCATCCACGGATTTGACGACCGCATCTGCACTCGCTTGCTTACTAGAAATCAATCACTATTTCCAAACCGAAGGCTTGCATCCACAAAACGATCAAATTCCTGAATCCATCGCTGTCAACCGTCCACCCTTTGATCGCCTATCGCTCATCTATGGCGGCCAATGTGGAAACAGCGGCGATTGGGAAGAAGCCATTGCACAGGCCGCTCACTATCTTTGGTCAACCAGTTGCACCGAACTCGGCCCGAGACTGGCACGCACACGCCTGGATGATAAAGCATCCGCACACGCAACCGCAGAACAGGCATGGGATGCATGGCTGAGCACAGCCAATTCGAGACAAGTTGAAATCGCTGCCC
The DNA here is from genome assembly GCA_031412875.1 of Pirellula sp. GTDB lineage: Bacteria > Planctomycetota > Planctomycetia > Pirellulales > Pirellulaceae > JBKCUI01. Next base: position 2,375 of record JANODW010000179.1, read on the forward strand.
ATGTCGAACCCGAAGACGCTGCCCTGCGCGTCTGCTTGCAAAAAAGCTTGCAATGGCTGGCCGCCTTCCACGATCCAAAACTCGAAAGCACCGATAAAAGAAAATCCACGGAAGAGCCGGATTCCAAACTCCTCGAAAAAATGGACTTCTTTGTTGGCGATATGTTTCGCAGCAACCATTGGACCGCACAAGCGTGGGTTCGCATGTGTATGAACTGCATCGCCTCGTCGGAGCCCAAAAAGCCAGAAGAATCGAAATCCGCAACCAACGGCGTTGCACCTTACGAAATCGCCGTTTCCGATGCTCTACGAGAAACGTCCAATACCGCAAAGCCCTCCCATGCAAAGGCTCCCTTGGATGTCGAACAACGCCGCGATCTAGAAAAGGTCTGCGAGCAACTCGCAATGGATGTCGAAAACGCATTGGCGACGATGTCCGAGCTCATTAGCAGTACCCAAGAAAAGCTCGCAGAATGGCTCATCACCCGTTGGTTGACCGGCCCGCAAGAAATGATGCACTTGCAAGCGTTGGTCCGTTTGGTTGGGACCAAATTCAATGTCAACGCCAACTCTCTCGAAGTCGTTTCGCAGAAGCTTTGCGAGAAACACGACGCTTGCCTGGAACGGATGTATAGCGGCACTCAGAAACATGCACCGGAACATGACCAGGAACTTCAAACCCTAGCGCTTGAGGCCAGGTTCCATTCGCTCGGTGCAAAGATGCTCGCCCGTTTGGCAGAGCACATGACCTACCTAGAAGATCTCTGGCTCAATGAATGCGGTATGATCCGCTCAGAGATTTGCACTTGGATCGATGACTTGGCAAAGCAGCTCGGCATTTGCCTCGATAACTCCAATAAATCCAAATCTTTCCTTTCCGCTCTGCTGCAAACCGAATGCGATGACGCGATCAACAAGGAAATTCGCAAGGCGTTTCAATATGTGATTGAGACGCGACTGTTGAACACAGTACTGTGTCAACCACCGCAACCCATGGAAGGAAAGCCGAATTCGTTTCATGAGATCTTGGACTACTCGACGCGGTTGATGTCTTTGCCAAAGCCATCTGCTGCCAATACCACGACGCAAGAAGTTGGCAACGGCCACAGTGTCGAGATTGCCAAAACGAACACACTTGTGCCTCCGACGCAATACATGGAACTGAAATCGGGAACCTTCAGCCCAGACAAAGAGAACTCAGTCGACTTGGCCAAACGAAGCCTTGAATTCGAAATCGATTCGAGCCGACCCTACTTTGTCGAGTTCGGAGGGGCCGTGCGAACCGTTGCGCTCGTTCCGAACGAACTCGCCGCACAGCTCGATCCTTTACAGAAAATTGCACTAGAGGATCGTCAAGTTGCGACCATCGCAAGCGACCGATTCAAAGAGACCGCGCTGGTATGCATTGGAGAACGGCTCATTTTGGCGGACATCATGGAACGCGTCTGGATGCCCTCAACCGATATGTGGCATCTCGCGAACCGTATTTTGGCGCGCGTCGACGTCGATTGGGTACCGATCCATACGCAAAACATTTGACCGATTCATTTCTCAGACGCATCACAAGCCTTCGGCCGGTTGTGATTTTTGGTTCATCGCCAAGACTGAACTGTCTCCTGCAATCGGTCTGCGTTGACAAAGACTTCCGCTTTCCATCCCGCTTTCTGAGCCGCTTCGATATTTTCCAAGCGGTCGTCCGTAAAGAAAATGCGCGAGGCTGGGTGCCCAGCGAGCCGTTGCGCCTCGAGGTATATCTGAGCATTCGGCTTCATGCACTTGATTTCGTAGGACAGAATAATCGGTGAGAACCAACCCAAGACTTGAGGGTACCCAAGCTCCACTATCCAGTTCCAATGCGCTTCGCACGTATTGGAAAGCAAACCCATTGGAATTCCCATGTCGCGGATCTGCCCAAGGATAGAGAGGATATGCGAATTCGGAATAAACATGTCCGCCGCGGCTTGCAGGATGTCCGCGACGTCAAGTTCGCGACCGATCGCATCCGAGATGCGCGAGACAAACTGAACACCGCTAATCAGCCCCGTTTCGTATTCGACTTGCAAGGTCCCATCCAGAACGATCGAGTGCATCTGCGCTGTGGTGACCCCCGCAATCCTCGCCATTTTTCGCATTGCCAGACTGTGATCAAAGTAGAGTAAAACATTTCCAAGATCAAAGTAAACGAAATCGGGTCGCATGAGCTCTCGCGATCTAGAAGGGTAGAACGAAGTTGGGGTCGTTTAGCACACGATCGATGAAGGACTACTGGGTGTCAAGTAAAATCCGCCATCGTTGGACTTGTTCCTCGACGCGAGTGGGATTGCTTGAGCCAAAGGAACAGTAGGATTGCACCGCCCCTTGTACCCCCAAGGCCGAACGGATCTTGCCATCCAGCGTTGGGTCGACCGATTGGATTTCCGCATCGGTCAATTCGGCAAGCGATGCTTTTCTCGATTTTGCGATGCCTACCAACGCGCCTACTTTGTGGTGCGCTGTCCGCTGTGGCATACCCAAGGAGATCAGGGCTTCCATCAGAGCTGTCGCATCCAGGTAGCCTTGGTCCAGCTTTCCAGAAATCACTTCCGTTTGAAGCACGCTTTGCTCGACGATTGGAATGGCCAACTCCAAGCAAGCAATCACGGTGTCGAAAGAATCGAATAACGGAGGCTTGTCTTCTTGCAAATCGCGATTGTAGGCCAACGGCAGTCCTTTGATCAGCACCAAGAGGGTTTGGAGATTGCCGATCACGCGTGCGGATTTGCCTCGGGTTAATTCGAGCGTATCCGGATTGACCTTTTGAGGCATGATGGAACTGCCTGTACAGAACGCATGCGGCAACTTGATAAATCCAAACTCGGTGGTCGACCAGAGGATCCACTCCTCCGCCCAACCGCTCAAGTGCTCGGCGATCATCGTCAATACAAAAACCGATTCGACCGCAAAATCGCGGTCGCTGCTGATATCCACGCTGTTCGCCGCAACGCTTTCAAAACCGAGCAATTCCGCAGTGTAGTGACGATCGATCGGCAAGCTAGTTCCGGCAACGGCAGCGCCTCCGAGAGGACAAACGTTGACGCGCTTCCGGCAATCCGCCAAACGGCCTCGGTCCCGCTCGAGTTTCTCGACGTACGCGAGCCAATAGTGTGCGGCAAGGACCGGCTGAGCTCGCTGCATATGCGTGTAAGCAGGGATCACAACTCCCATGTCCATACTGCATCTGGTGAGAAATGCTCTCTGAAGATCCTGGATCAATCGATCCACTTGGTCCAAGTGCTCGCGGACCCACAATCGCAAATCCGTCGAAACTTGGTCGTTCCGAGACCTCGCCGTATGCAGCTTTCGACCCACATCTCCAAGCCGGTCAATGAGCGACTGCTCGATGTGCATGTGGATGTCTTCCAGTTCTATCTTGAAAGGCATTTCGCCTCGATCGATCACGCCTTGGATATCGCATAGCTCGCGTTCAATGGCTTCGAGTTCCACGATCGTTAAGAGCCCTTGCCGGCAAAGCATCCGAGCATGCGCGATCGAACCGCGGATGTCCTGGCGGTAAAGACGATGATCAAACGAAACACTTTCGCTGAATCGAGCCAAGCGCCCATCCATACCATCGGAAAAAACGCCGCTTCTAGATAATGATGCCAAAATGGATTCCCGGTAAAGGTAATGGATTTTCGTGCTATGATTGTCTTGCATTTTCCAGGATTCTCAAGACGTGAACTAAAGGCAAATCCCTTGTTGTCGCAGGTTTTTCGCAGAACGCCGATCTCACTCCTCAACTTTATCAGCCAACCGACACGGGCCGTGGTGAGCGTCTTGGGAGTCGCCTTCGCGCTCCTTTTGATCTTCATGCAATTGGGCTTCCGCGGCGCGGTCGGAAATACGGCAACCATCGTCTATGGAAAGTTGAGCGGGGAACTCGTGCTGCGATCTCCGGACTATGTCCACCTGTACGAGCCGCGGACCATCGAGCGAGCTTGGATGAATATGGTCGCGTCCCACCCCGATGTCGAATCGGTAGATCCCTTCTTCATCATGCTCCAGCGGTGGCAGAACCCACCGCGAAACGAACAATGCACCGATGCCCCACCCGACGGATCGTTTCGCACCGTCGGGATGATGGGGATCCAGCTCGATCGGCCGGTTATTCAGCTAGACGAATTGACCGAAAAAATAGCTTTGCTCAAGGACCCCGATGCCATGCTGATCGACCGCGCAACGCGAGCTGAATATGGCCCTGAGAATTGCAAACGCTTTTCCGATCAAGACATCTCGAAATCCACCGAGCTCGGAGGGCGAAAGACGGTCATCGCAGGACACTTCCAATTGGGAACCGGGCTCGCGACCAACGGCGCTGTCTTGGTGAGTGATGTTGGGTTCGGTCGCCGTGCTGGAATCGATGTGCGTCAGAGAGCATCGTTGGGCTTGGTTCGACTCAGACCTGGAACGGACCCTGCCGCCACCAAGGCCTCGATCGTCGCTTGGCTCCAGCAGCGCGACCCTCGTGCGGAGCTCTCCATAAAAATACTCACCATGGACGAACAGCTCACTTGGGAACGAAAAAGATGGCTCAACGAAACACCCATCGGCATGATCTTTACAATGGGTGTAGCCCTCTCATTTATCATCGGAGCGGCCATTGTGTATATGGTCCTGGCCACCGATGTTGCCAGCAGGTTGCCTGAATATGCGACCCTCAAAGCGATGGGGTACGCACCGAGTTACCTGGCTCAAACCGTATTGAGGCAAGGTTGGATTCTGGCGGTGTTTGGCTACCTGCCTGCATTCGTTACTGCTGTCGTTCTCTACAAAATCACATCGACCTTATCCGGCATCCCTACTTTTATGACATGGCAACGCGCCACGGGAG
>JANODW010000180.1:0-6027 GCA_031412875.1 Pirellula sp.
CGGTAGTTGACTACCGTACCGTCCTTGACCTCGATGATGCTGGAGGCGACTCGTTTCATGAAGTGCCTATCGTGCGAGGTAAAGATGACCGTCCCCTTGTAGTCGATCAGCGCATTGGCCAAGGCTTCGACGGTTTCGACGTCCAAGTGATTACCGGGTTCGTCCAATACCAACACGTTGAACTTTCCGAGCAACAGTGCCGCCATGCAAAGCCGGGCACGCTCCCCTCCGCTCAGCACGGGGATTTTCTTCTTGACCGCGCTACCGCGAAAGAGCATCGAGCCCGCAACATCGAGGATCGTCTGATTCTTTGTACCCGGGATAGCTTCGTACTCGAGGTATTCCAGAACCGTCTTCCGCTCGGGCAAGCTAGTGTACACGTGCTGTGCATAGGTACCTATTTCGCAGCCGAACCCCCACTTCACGTCCCCTCGCAACGGCGGGAGCGAGTGGACCAGCGTACGCAGGAGGGTCGTTTTGCCTTGCCCGTTATCCCCAACGATGGCGGCCCGCGAGCCGTGCTCGATTTCGAGATCGATCCCTTTTGCAATCGCATGATCTCCGTATCCGATAGTTAGATCTTTGCATCGGACGGCGGGGCCTTTGCGAGGTTCGACCATGGGTGCGCGGATGACGGCCCGCGCCTGTTCGGCTTGCACCTCTCGGAATTCCAGTTTACCAAGCGCCTTTTCTTTCGATTTGGCGCGCGTCGCGGTACTGGCTCGGGCTCTGTTTTTGTCGATGAACTCTTGCAGTTGCTTCCGCTTGGCTTCGTTGGCGGAATTGACCCGTTGATCGTGTTCGGCGAGCTCTTGCTGGTAGACCAAGAAATCATCAATCTTGCCAGGGTACATCGTGAGTTTTCCCAACGACAGGTCGAGCGTCACGTCGCAGGTTGCGGTCAAAAACGCGCGATCGTGCGAGACGATCAAGCAAGCTTCATGGAAGTCTCTCAAGAAGTGTTCTAGCAAGATCTGCGTGCGAAGGTCCAGGAAATTTGTCGGTTCGTCCAGCAGCAGCAGATTGGGCTCATGCAAAAGCAGGGCGGCTAACTTCACACGGGTTTGCCAGCCCCCTGAAAGCTCGCTCACCGGGCCCTCGAGGTACTTGCCCTTGAGTTCAAACTGCCCGCCGACTTCACCGCATTTCCAGTCCGGCTGGCCGCTATCTCGCATCATGAATTCGAGGGACGTCTCGCCCGGTAGGAACGGATCGTGTTGGCGAAGATAGCCAATATTGAGTTTCGGGTGCTTGATGATCTGTCCGGTATCGAGCTCTTCGTCGCCGAGGATACATCGCAGCAAGGTGGATTTGCCAGCCCCGTTTCGACCTACAAATCCGACTTTCGTATCGCTCATGATGGTGCACTCGGCATCTTCCATCAGAACCTGGTCACCATAGTGTTTGGAGGCGTTTCTAATTTGCAACAGGACGGACATAGCTACCGAGGAAAAGCGAGTGGAACAGGTGAAATCAACTTAGCGATCAAAACCGCTTGTGATATGTTATCAACAGCTTCTACAGATACCAAGGAGAACTGCTGCGGACATGAGCGAGATATCACAATCAGTAACCGAATTGATCGATCAATTGGGGCGTTTGCCTGGTATTGGCCGTAAAACTGCCGAACGATTGGCGTACCATGTGCTTCGAGTCCACGAATCCGAGGCATTTGCTTTGTCGGATGCGATCCGCCGAGTCCGTGAGAACGTCCGCTATTGTTCCGTGTGCTACAACTTGGCGGAGGGGGAACTTTGCGGTATATGCATGGATTCGCGTCGAGACACTTCGTTGCTCTGCATCGTCGAGCAACCTCGGGATCTCATAGCACTCGAGCAGTCCGGTGTCTTCAAAGGCCTTTACCACGTGTTGTTGGGAAGGATCGCACCTTTAGAAGGTGTCGGACCAGATCAGCTCACCATCGATGCGCTCGTCGAACGGATTCGTGTCGGCAATTTCACCGAAGCCATCATGGCGACCAACCCAAACGTCGAGGGGGACGGGACCGCATTGTTCATTTCCAACCAACTGAGTGAATTCCCAATCCAATTGACCCGTCTAGCGCGCGGTGTCACCAGCGGAAGCGTGCTTGAATTCACCAACAAAGAAATCTTGGCCGATGCCCTCAGCGGGCGGCAAAAACTTTAATGGATGCAAGCCACGAATCGGTCATCGCCGCCACTCAAAGGTGGCTAGAAAATATCGTGATCGGACTGCAACTATGCCCGTTTGCCAAAGCAATCCACGTCAAAAACCAAATCCGCTTTCGCGCAAGCGATGCCCGCAGCAAACACGAATTGATGGACGACCTGCGGTTCGAATTGAAGTTCATTTCGGAATCCGACCCCCAAGACGTCGAATCCACCTTGCTCATCCATCCGCACGTATTGGATGACTTTTCCGACTACAACCTATTCTTGACCGACTGCGATCAAGCTGTGCTCGACGAGGGCATGGAGGGAATTGTTCAAATTGCGAGCTTCCATCCGCATTATCAATTCGCTGGCACCCCCGTGGACGATGTGACCAACTACACCAACCGTTCTCCCTTTCCCACCCTGCATTTGCTTCGCGAGGCGAGCGTCACCCAGGCTGTCGACGCGTACCCTGAAATCGAGACGATCTATTTAAAGAATATGGCCGCACTCCAAAAAATCGGGAAAGACAAGATGGTTGTCATGTTGAAAAACCAACTCAGTGCGACGCTCCAGGACGGGCTCAGGGAAGATGCCTAACGGGTGCGGACAGATTTCTCAAGGATCAGAAAATTCTCATTGTTAAATTCGGTCATTTTTGCCGAAATCATCCAAATGACTTTTCGATCGTCGTCCATTTGGTTGGCTGTCAGCCGTTGCAAGCAAAGGTTTTCTAAGCACTTGTAAGATTTATTGGTAGCCTCGTCGGTGAAGACGAACCGCTCCCCTTGCTTTTTAAATCGTCCTTTGACGTCAGCCAGCACCGCTCCCTCTCGGAGCACGGATTCTTCCTTGGCCATCTGGGACAACGAAGGGCGTTCACCACCCATGACGGCATTGCTGTGCAGGCCACTTTGTGCGCCCAAGTTTGCAAAAACAGCCAAGCACCCTACGACGACAATGACCCAGAAAGCTGGGGACGTCAAGACGCGTATCTTATTCATATCCCTATCCGATGTGCTAGTGAAGCAGTTCGCGAGGTCCGAATTTATAATCGCCGCGGCAGAACCATCGCGTGGAGCGAAACCACCCCCCCGACCGTCAACAACACAAAGCCGAGCCAGTTCGGTGGATTGAGGCTCTTCTTTGGGGAGGGCGCAACCTGCATGTAAACACTGGTCGCAAGATTATTGTCCGTGATCTTCGTTTTTTGCGCAAAACGTTGCAGAGCCCGCGTGCTGTTCTCATTCAAAACAAACGAATCCACCAGTCGAAACTGCAGTCCCAACAAAAACAAAATGATGCCGAACATAAAGTATCGGTTTCGATCGATGTCCATGGCGATGAAATCTCATTAGTGTTTGTGACAGTACTCCAATGGGTTGATCGGACAACGGTAACGCTGCGCTAGAGCAAAACACCACAATGCCGTCTGTGACAATAAAACGGTTGGGAATGGCTATGCTATGGGCTTGCCTCGCCATGGACTCGAGGGCTACGGAGCCATTGCCGCCCGCAGATCATTCACCAAAGAACCGACCGAGCGGGTCGTAGTCCTCAGGCCCAAAACCCAAGTGCAAGTGTTTTTGCCAGCCCTCCGCATAGCGGCATTCTTTGTTCGCGAGTCGAGCCACCTGCTCGCTCAAGTCCAGCATGGTTTGCAGATACGAATTCATCTTCTGTGTGGACTTGAGCCAATCCTGTTGGGATTGGTGGCACTGCAACATGGCAAGTTTTCGATCCATCATGGCGTCAATCGCAATCGCTCGCTTGGGATAAACAAGCTCTCCCAAGGGAGTTCGGTTGCCATGGGGCTGAGCATGATAAATGGCAAGATCGCCGAGGCAACTGGGCTCGTCAGGATCACTTGCATAGTTGGGAACGCCCTTTGCGAATGCCGCGGAAACAGCCAGCCGGCATGTTTGCATGTGATCCTCCATATAGTCCAGCATGGCATGCGTGAGAACGACGGAGGGATTGGCTTTGCGAACCACCGCCGCCACCTTGGCAATGTTGGATGCATTATAAAAAATATCCAGATCATCGCAGATGGGCGGATAGTAGGTCGCATTGAGCAAGGCTGCGGACCGACGCGATTCGTGCTCTCGAATCGCTGCCGTTTCTTTGCGATCGGTTTGGTTCGACCCACAGCATCCGTTCGCAACATTGAAATAATGGATGTCCCAACCTTCGTTTCGAAGCAACAAAAGAGTGCCAGCGGCTACAAATTCGATGTCGTCTGGGTGTGCAAAAATAGCGAGTGCCGATGGCATTTGGGATTCCCGATTTTGGGGATAAAAACGCGGAAGACGCAACAGGGGGACAGAAAATTTCGGCTAACCACAATGCGCGCGAAAATCTATCTGGTCCTGAGGATACCTAAAAGAGAAATTCTCTGCAAAAGCAACCGACGAAGGTTGAAAAAGTGGCGTTCTATTGGTTTTCGGGGCTTGGACAAAGGACCGTCCGAGCAATCGAATTATGGGCTTTCGCAGTTTCGGTCGGAATTCGCAAGCGGAAAAGTCCTCCAGGCTTAACTAACAGGCAAACGCTCAATTGGGTGGATTTAGGCATCAAACTGGCCGATCGATCACTGTGTGCTATTCGATTCAGTTCGCCCTATCGCGATTTGCTGGAGCCTACAGAAGTGCCGCGTCTTTCAATCATTGTTCCTCACCTTCACGATGATTCTGGTCTCGAACTTACTCTCCTCTCAATTCTTGAGAACCGAGAGAAAGATTATGAGGTACTGATAGCGCATGACGGTCGCTACAGTGATCCGTACGGGCTCGATCAAGACGAAGTGATCCTGATCCAATCGGAGACCAACGCAAGTTTAACGGAGCAGTTGAACCTGGCCATCGCTGCTGCCTGCTCGCCGGTGGTTGAGGTGCTACTGCCTGGAGCAACGGTTCAAACGCATTGGTGCGATGAAGGGTTGGACATGCTGAGCGATCGGAGAATCTCAGCGGTTTGCATGCCAGTGGTCGACACGGCCACCGGAGAGATTTACTTTGGGCTATCCAATGACTCGTTGCCCCATCGCCGCGTTGCCCATTCTGAAAAGAATCTCGGTGGTCCCCTTTTGTGCGGCGGTTTATTTCGAAAGAGAACGCTGCGAAACATTGATGGTTGGATGCATTCTAGTTCACGCGAGATCGCTGAGGTCGAGTTTTCACTATTGGCCACCGCGATGGAACTGGAGATGGTGGTCGCCGAAAACGCGACCATTCACGCACCCAAACGCGTTGCTGTCGGCCAAGAAGCGGGCTACGAGATTGGACGCGCCTGCGGTCAACTGGCATGCGCTTACGCGTCGATCGAAGGGACCGGAGTGGTCATCGATTCTGTTGCAAAACGGCTAGGGCATCTAGCCAGTGGGTTGATGAGTCCCAAAACGGTTGCGGAGCGACTGGGCTGGGTCATGGGGATTCGGGACCGGTCATTGGTTCGTACGATCCAGACGCGACTGGAGTCGGCCGCAGCAGCGATTTCTGAGCAGGCCGGTGCGATTCCTAGAACGAACGCGGGATCGATCGAGCAGCGGCGCGCGGCATAATTGTCGAGCGATACGTGACAGTACACTAGAAAATGACGCGGATCCTATGCATCACTCTGTGCACTGTTCACGTACTCGTGCTCGCAATATGCACGTACATCGCTGCGATCGAAATTGAATCGATTGTCGTAACCGGATGGATATGTTCGATCACGGGAATCGCCACGGGGATTGCAGCGACCAAGTTCAAGAAACCATTACTAGCAAATGGCTTTGCGCTTGGACTGCTCGGCCTCACATTTGTGGGGCTGACCGTTGCTCTGTATGCTGCGGTAAGGCGAGCGGCGGCTTGAAAACTACCTAAAAAGCGATGTTCGATTTTATGAGTTTTCG
>JANODW010000181.1:0-1779 GCA_031412875.1 Pirellula sp.
TCGAACCATACGTACCAAAAGTGGCCTGGGCTGTCGGGGATCTCGAATCCAAAATAGGGAGCCGGTCGCGAGACATCCCAATCCCGAAGCGGCTTGCCCAGGAAATGCCCTTTGAGGTAGTTTGCGACCTCGGGTTGCAAATGCTCACCGCATTGCGTCCACTGTTCGAGGAAGGCATGTTGTTTTTCCAGTTGGACGAACAAATGATTGGCGGACTGAACGATCGGTGTTGCACCGCTGAGCGTGCTCACTGGGTCGATCAGTTCTGTGGGTGAGTAGGTTTCATTGCATTTGGCGCAGTTGTCACCGTATTGGTCTGGGGCTTTGCAATTGGGACACGTTCCCTTGACAAAGCGATCGGCCAAAAACGTTCCGGCCACTGGGTCGTACAGTTGGGCAACTTCTTTTTCGGTGATCAAATCCGCCGCCCGCAGCGATTTCCAAATGCCTTGGCAGAGTTCGTAATTTTCGGGCGCGTTGGTGCTGCCGTAGTGGTCAAAGGAGATGCTAAAGCCCGCGAAGTCGCGTTCATGAGCCGCTTGCATGTCCGCGATCAGTTCGGATTCCGGCCGACCTTCTTGCCGGGCTCGGATCATGATGGCCGTGCCGTGGGTATCGTCCGCGCACACGAACACGCATCGGTTCCCGCGCAGCCTTTGAAAGCGGACCCATATGTCCGTCTGAATGTACTCCACCAAGTGCCCTAAATGGATGTGTCCATTGGCGTAGGGAAGTGCAGCGGTCACCAAGAGTTTTCGAATGGACATTGAGTTGCAGGTCGAATGACGGGAAACGAGGAATGAAACCTAAGACCGGATGCTTTGAAACCTATTTCGACCAATCCAGAATGACTTTTCCGGAGTGCCCTGATTGCATTGCTTGAAAGCCCTTTTCGAATTCGGAATAGTGGAAACGGTGGGTGATTACCGGCGAAATATCCAGCCCGCTGTCCAGCAACACCGACATCTTGTACCACGTCTCGTACATTTCGCGACCGTAGATCCCGCGAATGGTTAGCATGTTAAAGACAACTAGATTCCAATCGATGGCGATGGGTTCGGAGGGGATCCCCAACATGGCGATTTTCCCACCGTGGCACATGTTGGAAAGCATCGAGCGCAACGCGGGAGGGGAGCCGGACATTTCGAGTCCCACATCGAACCCTTCGCGCATGCCCAGTTCTTTTTGAACATCCTCGATCGATCGATGGCGTACGTCGACCGCCACCGTCGCTCCCATTTTTTCGGCCAGTTGCAGTCGAAACGGATTCACATCCGAGACGACGACGTGTCTCGCTCCCGCGTGACGCACCACGGCGGTCGCCATCAAACCGATCGGACCTGCGCCGGTGATCAGGACGTCTTCGCCGAGGCAATCGAAACTCAATGCCGTATGGACCGCGTTCCCGAGAGGATCAAAGATCGATGCGATTTCGCGATCGATCGCGGGGTTGTGATGCCAGACATTGGTCATTGGCAACGCGATGTATTCTGCGAACGCCCCGGTGCGATTCACGCCTACTCCTTGCGTATCTTTGCACAGATGCCGGCGTCCAGCCAAGCAATTGCGGCAGCGACCGCAGACCACGTGCCCCTCGCCCGACACGATTTCACCGGGAAAGAAATCGGTCACATTGGAGCCGACCTCGACGATTTCTCCAACGAATTCGTGCCCGACAACCATCGGCACAGGAATCGTCTTTTGAGCCCACGCATCCCAATTGTAGATATGCAGATCCGTGCCGCAGATTCCGGTCTTCTCGACTTTGATCAAGCAGTC
>JANODW010000182.1:0-2993 GCA_031412875.1 Pirellula sp.
GGGCTCAAGCAAACCCATAATCATGCGGAGCGTCGTCGTTTTACCAGCGCCATTGGGTCCCAACAGCCCGTAAACTTCCCCGCTGGCGACCCGGAACGAGAGATTGTTGACCGCCACGAGAGGAACCCCTCTCACGTCGAACTGCTTCGTCAAGTTTTCAGCCGAGATCATTCAATCAACTTAGGTTCGTTTTGTAGATTATTAGCCCCCAACGCGGGAAAGCCTCCTACCGTCTCAGGCTAAACTTCGTCCGATAAGTGTATCATAGCATAGCCGGAACAACCTACTTTGCAGCGTTGGCCCTCTGAAACTTAGAAACCTTTTCCTGCACGTGCGGGATGATCCTTGCCGCGTTCGAAAAATAGATTTTTTCCAGGATGGGAGGCTCTAGACCGATTCCATAGATGCGCCAATGGCCTTGGGGAGGGGGGTGTTTTTCCGAATAGTCAAAGTATTCGTCCAACGTTTCTAGAAATCGCCAATAGATCCTCAGCCGCGATTCCGGCCACGGTCCATCGGTCCCAAAAAGGATCCGATCCTGATAGCGCTCGAAAAAGCGACGAGCGGTATAGGGCTGCCGACCCAGTTCGTTGATCCGGGAAGCGAACTCGATCACCATGTTGGGATAACGATCCAACCAACCGCCCAACTCCAAAAGGTCTTCGGCATCGTTGCCAAAATGCGCGGCGATAAACGTTGTCTTAGGATGCCGCTCGATAACGCGATTTCTAGCCTCATGCAACTGTGCACGCGTAGGGAAACCAGGCGCTGCAAACGACCAATCGGGATGCACCTGCAGCTCAAAGAAACGCTCGTTGGTTGGAGCAATCGGCTCAAAAAACGCCCCCGGATCGGCAGTGTGCATGATCACAGGCAAACCCAACTCTCCGCAAACTGCCCAAAGCGGATCCCATCGCGGATCGTCAATCGCGATCAGCGAACCATCCGAATTGCGATACCGCAGACCAAAGTCCTTAAAAAACTTGATCCCGGAGATGAGGCCGCGGTCGTGCGCAACCCGCAACGCCTCGACCGAATTCCTGACAAATTCGCTTTGATTGCAACGCCACGTTTCCGGGCGATCCTCGCGCCCCTCCCCTTGGAAATCTAAATTGGCAAACACCACAAAACGATCCCGGTACTCCGTCCAAAGGAAATCGCAGTGCTCCTCAAGTCGCTTCAGCAGCGTGCCATCCAGGGAGACGCAGACCGCAATCTGGTTGCGGTCCATCATGGATACGTAATCGCGGAGAAGGTCCGCGTTGTGCTTGCCTTTGACGAAAAAATGGGTGTGCACATCGACGACAGGAAAAGACGCCCGTAGCACCGGGGTACTAAGAACCTTCAATTGCGATCGGACCGCTTCTGGACCGGCTGTCCCCAAGCCCGAAGGTTGCTGGGCTCGCACCGCGGAACACAGCGGACCCCCCAAGCCAAGGAACCCAATGATCGCCAAGCGGGAGAGCGTTTCTCGCAGCAACATGTTTTGATTTCTCTTTAGAGGAAGCATCCCGCGACCACCGGTTCACCCAACGCCAAATGCATTTCGACTATGATACCAAACGGTCTTGGATCGACGTTGGTTATAGCATTCCCTGGCAAGTCTTAGGAAACGGAAAATGGATCGTAGCAAAATAGAATTGTATGCGGCAGGTGGCGCTCAATTGGTCAAGGCTTACTGGGGCATCTGCAACGCCCACTTGCACGTCAAGCCGATGGACGGTTCCTGGACACTGCACCAGATCGCTATCCATATGCTCGATAGCGACCTGATCGGTTCGGATCGCATGAAACGCATCGCCTGCATGGACAATCCCCTCCTTTGTGGCTACGACGAAACCGCGTTTAGCAAACTGCCTGGTTCCGAACAATTGAACCCGTTCGCAGCCTGCGATCTATTCCAAAAAAATCGCGCCATGACCGCTACGATCCTCCGCGCGCTGCCGGATGCGGCGTTTCAAAGGACCGGAATCCATACCGAAAACGGCAAAGTGTCTCTGGCCGAAATGATCGGCAAATACATTCACCATTTGGACCACCATTTGGACTTTATCGCCATGAAAAGAGCGAAACTCGAAGGAACCTGGTCCGAACCACCGGTGCAGCCCCCTGTTTAGACCAAACACCTCGCGCCCCGTCTCCGGCGCACGCCCAAGTCGTCGGCGCGAGCCCAATATCACTCACTTTAGCGGAACGGCGCAAGCCGTCCGGTCTGGACCTGTAAACAACCTCTGCCATCTCAGCCGCGACACCGGAGGGCTCGCGCCCAGCCGCTACGGCTCACTCAGGTGCAGCCATTTGCTTCCCGCGACGCCTCGGGTTAAGCTGTGGTTTTGAAAAGTCGATTGCATCCCTTCTTCCCTCGCTAAATCAATATGACCAAAGCACTCAAAGGCATCACACGCATCGAATACGAAGGTGTCGCGACCCGCGGATGGATGGTTCGCATCACACGCGCTGGAGTCAGGAAACAGCAATTCTTCAATGACCGATCCTACGGGAGCAAAGCAAAGTCGCTGAAGGCAGCAAAGGAATGCTATGCGGATTGGGCAGCCTCGGCCGCACCCATCAAAACAACACGCAACCAAAAAACCTCCAGAAATTCATCCGGCAAAGTGGGCGTGCATTTGGTGCGAAACGTCGACGCCCGATGGGAAAATGCCGAGTCTTTCGGCTACTGCGCCTCCTGGGTCACCGACGATGGAGCTCGCCAAAAACTAAGCTTTGCATGGAAACGCTACGGCAAAAAAGTCGCTTGGGAACTGGCTTGCTTGGCACGCGAAAAAGAACTCAACGATAGAGCCAAGGTGATCGCCCTCTTTGAAAAACGGTCCGGCAAAAAGCTCAAGACAAAGTAGACAGCCCAACGCCGTTCGCAGGGGAACGCCCAATGCACGCTTTGAAGCATTTCGAATCGGATGACTTCATCGATGAGGCTCTGACTCGCCCGTTGCATATCGTATTCCAGGACGAGCACTACGTCGCAGTGTTCA
>JANODW010000183.1:0-2835 GCA_031412875.1 Pirellula sp.
CACTCCCCTCCATCGCTCAAAGTGGTCACCTACAGCGATCTGCCGATGGAAGTCGATGTGTTGTCGCCGGAAAAGACAGGTGTCGATCGGTTGTTGGCAGCCTATAGCGCTTATCGATTTATAAAAGATTTGGAGTCCCGCCCGCAGCCGGTGATTGTTGTGCAAGCGGGAACGGCGGTTACCGTCGATTACGTGGATAAGTTAGGCGTCTTTCGTGGGGGCGCGATCATGCCTGGGCTGGGGCTTTCGTTGCAATTGCTCGCGGCCGGAACCGACCTATTGCCTTGGTTGGGCAATCATGCGGTGGATGTTTGTCCTCCCCTACCGGGCAAAAACACCGAACAAGCCATATCGGCGGGCGTCAATGCAGCTCTGGTGGGCGGAGCATCGCACCTTGTGGAACGCTATCGTCGCGAGTGTCCCGCCAAAGCGGCGACCAAGGTGGTGGTTTCGGGCGGTGATGGGCAACTGCTGATGCCGCATCTTGGCAAGCCGGTGATGTTTGTCGAGCACGCGGTGCTACGCGGGCTGAGCTACGTTGCATCGCGGCAACTGGGGTAACATCGCCTTTGGCTGAATCGCGTTCGCTGCTGTTGGCAGCTCGTTTTAAGCGACGAATTCTTCTTCGCCGTCGGAACCTGGCCTTTGGAGTTGCCCCGACTCCTCGAGCGTACGAAGGATGTCGACAATTTTTTGTTGCACACCTTCGACATCGCTGAGCTTGACCCGTCCCAGGAAGCTGATTTCTTCCTTGAGGATTTCGGCGGCGCGCGAGGACATGTTTTTCATTACTTTGTCCTGAAGTTGTTGGCTTGCACCCTTGAGTGCCATGGCCCACTGGCTTGTTTCGACATTCTTGAGGATCGTTTGAATGTCTTTATCGGCAAGTTTCTGGATGTCTTCGAAGACGAACATCAATCGGCGAATTTCTTCGACCAGTTCTGGATTGTCCTTGGTCAAGGATTCCAGGACGAGGCGTTCGGTGGCCCTATCGGTCACGTTCAGAATTTCGGCCACGGCAGGCACGCCACCAGCCTTGCGGAACGACTGGCTCATCACCAGAGACATTCGCACTTCGAGCGCGCATTCGATCTCTTTGATCGCTTCGGGGTTGGTTTGCTGCATGCCGGCGATACGTTTGATGACCGACAGTTGCTTTTGCTGGGGCAATCCATTGAGAATCGCGGCCCCGGTGGCAGCAGGGACGTGGCATATGACCACAGCGATGGTTTGTGGATGCTCGTCCATGATGAAGGACAGGATGTTTTGGGGGTCTGCCTTTTGCAGGAATCCGAACGGGAGGGACTCCAGCGTTTGCTGCAGGATGGAGAGCATGTCGGCAGCATCTTTGCCGAGCGCCTTTTTGACCAAGCTCTTTGCGCGATCCAGACCACCGCTGGAGTGACCCAGGGAGCTCGGTTCCCCCCCAAAAAACTCCGTGATAATTTCTTCTTGGATTTGGCCCGAGATGTTATCCAACTGCGCGATGGCCAACGACACCAACTCCACTTGTTTCGGTGGGAGCTTGCCCAGCAATATCGCAGCGTCATCCTCCTCAAGCGCCATGAGGAGCACAGCAGCTTTGATGACGCCATTCTGTTTCTCGGACACAGATCTTCTGCTTTGCTGGGGTGGGTTCGACGATCGCGCAAAAGAAGGAGCCAATGAACCTTCGGGACCGTTGGACGGCTATCGACGTCGTAGGCCTTTGCCGAGCAACAAATCCTGAACGCATGACGCAAGCATTATTTTTGGTCTAACCAGGGCAAGCGGCAATAACCCCACTGCCCATGGTTTTCATCGATACCGATTTCTAACATCGAGAGTCGATCACCGATTTCGGGATACAGCTTGTTCCGCAATTGGGTTGCTACCCAAAAGGCAATCTCTTCGGCGGTCGTATTGACGATGGGCAGGAGCATGCAATCCTCGCGAGGAAAAACCCATCGCTTCTTTTGAAAGCGCACGGTAACTTCGTCCGCCAGTTCCTCGACCGAGATCATCGGGTGGTGGAGTGGCAGCAGCATATGATGGTCGAGTTGTTTGATCAAACCTGCCAAGGCATCGCGAAAGGCGATGAAGTCAATAACGTAGCGATTTTCATCGAGGGAACCCTCTACTTCGGCGCGAACTCCGTAGTTGTGTCCGTGGAGGCATTCGCAGATGTCTCCGGCAAAGGTAATAAAATGCGCTGCGGAAAAAACCAACTGTTCTTTTTGTAGGAGCACTCGAAACGTTGGCTCATTCGACTTAGTCATGTGATTTTCGGAAATTGAGTTCGATTGTTTGGAAAAACCGGATTTGCCCGCGGTCTGGGGATGGTCTAATTTTAGCGTACCGACAAGAGATAGCTGAAAAATGCGAAAAAGTCGTGTATCCTTAAGACTTTCGAACCGCGTTCCCCTGCGAATCCAAACCCCCAAGATATGTCTGACGATTTGGAAGACGGCACCGAGATGAAGCTGGACCAAGCACTGCTTGAGTTTATGCGCCGTTCCGACGCGGGGTTGCTTGAGGATAGAGAGGAGTTCTTCAAGGAGTTTTCTGAACTTGAGCCGCAGTTGCGGGTATTGTTAGCGGCCGCTGATTGGATCGAAAATATGGCGGGTCCAACGCTTGCGGAGCTCGCGGACTCGACTCCTTCTGCGACTGGGGTGCAAGATACTGGACAGACGTTGACGCCGCCTCTCCCGAGAGCAGTCGATCCGAACGCAGCCACGATGCAACCGTTCACAAGCAATCAGTCGACCCCTGCTGGTCCGGTCCAGCCCTTTTCGCCATTTGACTCGACTTTGCCTCCCTCGAAAAACGCGTCGGAGGTGAGTGTCAACAGTC
>JANODW010000184.1:0-9191 GCA_031412875.1 Pirellula sp.
CGTAAGTCGCACCCGCCCGGTGCGACTATCCACCCAGAAAAGAACCCAAAGAGAATGACCGTAGGTCGCACCTGCCGGGTGCGACTATCCACCCAGAAAATATCCCACAGTCGCTCTCGGCAAGAGCGACCCACTTCAAGAACCCACAGTCGCTCTCGGCAAGAGCGACCTACCTCAACAACCCACAGTCGCTCTCGGCAAGAGCGACCTACCTTAAACCTCTCAGTCGCTCTCGGCAAGAGCGACCTACGGCGAACACTACTATGACAGATCGCGCAATGAACGAGCAGCCTTGGGTCGATGGACTTACCATTGGCCAAGTCCTTCGCGAAACCGCCAAGCGTCAACACGATAAAGACGCGATGGTATTCTGCAATCAAGCCTACCGAATCAGTTGGCGAGCATTCGATGAAGTCGTCGATCGGGCTTCTCGAAGCCTATTGGCGATGGGAGTTGGGCGTGGCGACCATTTCGGTGTCTGGTCCACCAATGTTCCCGAGTGGGTGATCCTGCAATTCGCAACCGCAAGGATCGGAGCAGTGCTCATCACGATCAACCCGTCCTACCGCACCAACGAGCTGGCTCACGCGATCGGCCAAGCGGATCTCAAGGGGTTGGCGTTGATCGATCAGTTCAAGACAACGGATTACTTCGCATCGCTTCGAGCTGCGATCCCTGAGCTGGCCACATGCCAAGCGGGCGAACTCCATTGTTCGGCCTTTCCTAAATTGAAGTGGGTACTTTCCCTGCGGGGCGAGACCCCAGCAGGCGCGATCTCCTGGTCGGAATTCCTGCATCGAGGCGAAACGGTTTCCTTGCAGCAACTGGAACTAGCCGAACGAAACTTGGATTGCCATGGCCCAATCAATATCCAGTACACCTCCGGAACCACAGGCTCTCCCAAAGGCGCCATGCTGTCCCACCGCAACATTTTGCTGAACGCTTACTATGCCGGATTGGGGCAGCGATTCACTGGCGACGATCGGCTGTGCATTCCTGTCCCGCTCTATCATTGCTTTGGCTGCGTACTAGGAACCCTATGTTCCATCGTGCATGGACCAGCCATGGTTTTTCCGGCCGAGAATTTCCAAGCAGGTGCGACCTTGCACGCCATCGAAGGCGAACGATGCACCGCCGTCTACGGAGTCCCTACGATGTTCATTGCGATGATGGAGCACACGGACTATCCAACTCGTAATCTCACATCGCTACGCACCGGAATCATGGCAGGGAGCCCGTGCCCCATCGAATTGATGAAGCGCGTGACGAGTCAAATGGGGGCTAGCGAAATGACGATCGGGTACGGACAGACGGAAGCCTCACCATTGCTCACGCAGACGCGAGCGGACGATTCGCTCGAGCTACGCGTCGGTACCGTCGGCCGCCCTTTGCCAGGCATCGAGATAAAGATTATCGATTCGGAAACCGGTCATGAACTCGGAGATCGACAACCGGGAGAGCTTTGCGGACGAGGGCACGCGGTAATGCTGGGCTACTACAATTTGCCAGAGAAAACGCGAGAGGCTATCGATGCAGACGGATGGTTGCATACAGGGGATTTGGCGGTCCGAGAACCGAACGGATACTTTCGCATCACCGGCAGGCTTCGCGACTTGATCATCCGCGGTGGCGAAAACGTATACCCTCGCGAGATTGAGGAATTGCTTTACCGACATCCCGCAGTGCAAGACGTACAGGTCATCGGAGTTCCGGATCGGAAGTTTGGCGAAGAAGTCATGGCATGGATTCGACTTCGTGAAAATACGAACGCCACGCCCGAGGAACTCAAAGCCTTTTGCAAAGCCAATCTCGCTTATTTTAAAGTACCGCATTACTGGAAGTTCGTAGAGAGTTTTCCGATAACGGTTACGGGAAAGATTCAGAAATACAAAATGCGAGAAGTCAGCATCGAGGAACTGGGGTTAAAAGATGCCGCTAACATTGAAACAGCTTGACCTGCCACGGGACTCCAGGATCCATTTCCCTCAGCGACTTTTCCACTGCGTCTTTCTAAATGGTTGGAGTACGGATGAACATCAAACGGCTTGCAGTGGTAATCAATCCCCGCGGAGGGAAACGGAATGGAATTCGGACGTTGGAAAGCGTTAAGCACCTTTTTGCGCAAGCCTCGGTGGAATGGGATGCGCACATCACAGAGCATGCAGGACACGCTATCGAAATTGCTAGATCGCTCGATTTGAATGCGATTGACGGTGTTTGTGTGGTGGGCGGAGATGGAACTTTTCATGAGGTGGCAGATGGCTTGATGCAACGCGGCGAGCCCATCTCGACCCCCATCGGCATCATCCCAGCAGGAACCGGAAACGCTTTTGCGCAGCACTTGGAATGCTGCACCCCAATTTTAGCAGCGAAGAGGATCCTTGAGGGACGAACGCATCCGCTCGACGTGATCGAGGTTTCACTTGGCGATCGCATCGTAAACTGCGTGAACATCGTCGGATGGGGAGCGGTGTCGGACATCAACAGCACCGCCGAACGGATGCGCGTCATGGGAACCGCGAGGTATACCCTCGCGGCACTTTTGCATATCGCGGCTCCGACCGTCCGCCGAGCCACGCTGGTGCTCGATGGAGTGCCTGTGACCGATGATTTTCTATTTGTCATGGCCTGCAACACCAAGTTCACAGGGGCCGGGATGAAACTGGCCCCTCAAGCAGATATCGGCGATGGAAAAATCGACGTCGTGGTGATCCGCCGGACTTCGCGATTGCAGATGCTGAGTCTCTTCCGAAAAGTCTTCGACGGTTCGCACGTCTCGTTGCCATGCTTGGAATTCCATCGCGTCAGTTCGTTCGCGATCCATTCCGAAAGCCTCGACGCAATGAACTTGGACGGAGAGATGAAAGGGCGCAGCCCTATGTCTGCGCGGGTACTGCCATCGGCGCTATCAGTTTTTGGATAACCCATCGTCGCATACCTTTTCGCGACTCGCCATTTCTTAATCGCTACGCGGCGAGCTAACCGAATTTCTTGCCTGTGATGCGCTCGTAAGCGTCCACGTACCGCGCGCGCGTTTGTTGCACAATGGAGTCGGGCAAGACGGGGGGAGGGCTGTTCTTGTCCCAATCGGTTCCCATCAAATACTCTCGCACAAACTGCTTATCGAAAGAATCTTGTGCACGACCAGGTGTCCAAAGGTCCGCGGGCCAGAACCGAGAACTGTCCGGCGTGAGCACTTCGTCGATCAAAATCACGCGACCGTCGAACCAACCCCATTCCAGTTTGGTATCGGCGATGAGGATGCCACGCGCTTTGGCAATTTCGACCCCTCGGTTATAGACCGCCAGAGTCTTCAAGCGGAGTTCGTTGGCGAGTTCGGTACCGATGGAATTGGCCATCGTTTCCAAGGAGACGTTTTCGTCGTGTCCAGATTCCGCCTTCGTTGCCGGCGTGAACAAAGGCTCTGGCAAACAATCGCATTGCTTGAGTCCGGTTGGTAGATCGATCCCACAAACCTTGCCTGTGGCTTGATAGTCCTTCCACCCGCTTCCCTCAAGGTATCCCCGAACCACGCACTCGAACGGAATGACACTGGCCTTTCGGACGACCATGCTGCGGCCTACCAAATCGCCTTGCGGGTCGTGCACTTTCACTTCGTCGGGTACCTCATCGCTTAGCAAATGGTTCTCAATGCCAAGCACCGCGAACCAATAGAGGCTGAGCTGTGTCAACAGCGCGCCCTTGTCGGGAATCCCGTTGGGCATCACCCAATCAAAAGCGCTAATTCGATCTGTGCTGACGATGAACAGTTTGTCTCCGAGATCGTAAA
Organism: Pirellula sp.; assembly: GCA_031412875.1. Lineage (GTDB taxonomy): Bacteria > Planctomycetota > Planctomycetia > Pirellulales > Pirellulaceae > JBKCUI01. The sequence continues at coordinate 3,791 of JANODW010000184.1, forward strand.
CGTCTCGGACCTTCCCTTGACGGCGTGGAAAGGGCAAGTGGGTTTCAAGCAATGGGGGGCGGGTCATTTCACCTCTTCGGCCGTCATTTTGTAGATGGCATAGTAGCCGTCGTCCGGATCTTTAAAGCTCTTGGTATCGATTTCCAGTTTTCCTTTGACGGTCACGACGCGGGTCGCAAAATTCGTCGTCTTGCCTAACGCCATTTCGATCATGACGCAGTCGTAGATCGCTGCTCCCGGTCCGAAACAGCATTCTTGGTTGTCGCGGACCAAAACAAATTGCTTGATTCCCGACTGTTGGAAAACGGAGTTCGGCAAAATATAACCGCGCAGTTTGACTACCTTTTTGTCGAGAGATCGAATCTCTTTGGTGATCATTTTCTCCTCAAACTGAGCGTCCTTTTCCATCTCAAATTTGAGGTCATCAAACGTCAGTTCGCCGTTTTTTCGAGCCGCCTCTTTGGATTTCCGCTCTTCAGCCAGTTGCCGTTCGGTTTTGGGTTCGGTCTTGACCGACGGGTTGGGTCGGCGTGGGTCGGGCCGTTTGGTCAACGGTTTTTCAACCGGATCGGTTTTCGAATCGCCGGCAACTTGCGATTCCCCCTGCCCCGCAACATCCTCTGCTTTTTGCGAATAGACGCATTGCTCGCCAAACCCAAGCAAAAGTACCATGAGGCAACACATCGGAGTGAATCTCCAACGAAGAAGTGTGTTTCGATTTGGCATTTTGACCCTCGGAGTGCAAGTTTGCATGTGGTTTGACCACCGCCCATTACATACTACCGTTTTTTCCCAAAGCATTCCATAGAGCAAATACTTTCATTGCTTCACTGCGTCATTGCTTCACTGCGTCCCTATCCCCTGCGTCCCTATCCCCTGCACCGACTAGCGGTTGCGGGGAAAGCGATCGGGTTGGCACTGCATTTCATGCCTAGCTTTCCTGGCAAGCTTTCATCTCTAGGCCTGACTTTCATTGCGACAAAGGGTAAGATGATGTTTGAACGCTTCGCCAGCGTTCCCGGTTATGGCTTCGGCGACTAAAACTCAACTTTATTTTGAATCGGTCCCATTCATGCGATATGCCGTCCTTTTTGGTTTGCTTTGTAGCTTTGTCGGTTGTGGTTCGGAGTCCGTTGAGGCCCCTAAGAAGTCCAATCGGCGGGTCGTTCGTGCTTTTCCAGAGGCGGCTCCTCCTGAAGTGTCCGCAGAGGTCAAAACGGTTTCCGTTAAGGTAGCGGGCATGATGTGTCCGACAGGTTGTTTCCCTCAAGTGGAGTCGATCATTTCCAAGAACAACCAAGTTGAGTCCGTCGAATTGGTCCCCCAATTAAAAAGTGACGCGATTGATAATCCGGTGGTAACGGTCAAGTACCGCGGCGACTTGGACAAGGAAGCGACCACCAAAGCGATCCTCGAAGCTGGCTTTGAAAGTGTCGAATACACTGACCTGTAGCGGCGTAGTAGTTGGGATAGTAGCTGAATATGACCACTGAGACACCGCGTCCTTTCACGCACTTGCATTGCCATAGTCACTACAGTTTGCTCGATGGCGCGAGCCCGATCGACAAGTTGCTTAAGCGAGCGAAATCCCACGGCATGACGTCGCTCGCGATCACCGACCACGGCAATCTGCACGGTTCGCTCGAGTTTTATCGGAAGGCCAAGGAGTTGGGTATCAATCCGATCCTCGGCTACGAAGCGTATGTGGCTCCCGGTAGTCGCTTTGAAAAGGACGCTTCGTCGTCCAAAGAAGCAACGTTCCACTTGACGTTGTTGGCAAAGAATAAAGTCGGCTTCAAAAACTTGATTCGACTCGCTTCGGCCGCCAGTTTGGAAGGTTTTTACTTCAAGCCGCGGATCGACAAGAAGATTCTCGAAGCGCATAGCGAGGGGATTATCTGCCTCAGCGGCTGCGTGTCTAGCGAGTTCTCGCGAGCCATCCTCAAAGGATACGACACCGATTCTGCTATCCAAGAAGCGGTCGAAGTGACCCAGTGGTTCGATCGCGTTTTCGGCGACCGATTCTTTATCGAGATCATGAACAACAAGCTGGAGATCCAGCGCCAACAGATGGCAGGCGCGATCGAGGTCGCTAATCGGGTCGGCATTCCATTGGTGGCAACCAGCGATGCCCACTATGTGGATCGCGAGGACTCCGAAGTCCAGGATGTACTACTGTGCATCAGTACCGGTAAATTCCGAACAGATCGCAATCGTATGCAGATGGAGGGGAACGAGTTCTACCTCCGATCGCAGGAAGAAATGTACAGCCACTTCCCAGGCCATGCGGACGCCGTCGCGCGGTCGCAGGAGATTGCGGACTCAGTAGACATCAATCTCGACTTGGGATCTCGCAACTTTCCATCGTATGCGATTCCTATTCCTAACCTTTCCCCCGACGAGTACTTGCGCAAACTGTGCATGGAGGGGTTGATCGATCGCTATTCGAAGAATCCGGAGATGTGCTCCAACGGACAGTTGGCTCAAGTCGTACTGGATCGGTTGGATCGCGAGCTCGGAGTGATCTCCAAGCTAGGTTTTTCGAATTACTTCTTAATCGTATGGGACTTTGTCCGCTATGCCCGCGAGATCAATGTTCCTGCAACAGCCAGAGGGAGCGGTGTCGGTGCGTTGGTTTGCTATGCGACGTATCTTTCTCACGTCTGTCCCATCAAATACGACCTGCTGTTCGAACGATTCCTAGACGAGAGTCGGCTCGAAGCGCCCGATATCGATATCGACTTTTGCCAGGAGCGACGCGGCGAAATCATTCGCTACGTCAAGGAAAAATACGGCGAAGCGAACGTGGCACAAATTGGAACGTTCGGCACCCTCAAGGCCCGCGGAGCCATCAAGGACGTCGGGCGAACGTTGGGCATGCCGCTCAGTCGGGTCAGCGAGATCAGCGAGCTGGTTCCGGACGACCCCAAGGTCACGATTAAGAGCGCTTTGGAAGATAGCGAGGACCTCAAGAAACTCTACGACAACGATCCCGATGTTCGCGAAGTGATCGATTTTGCGAGCAAGCTCGAAGGGATGGCTCGCAATATTGGAACACACGCTGCAGCCGTCGTGATCGCGGACAAACCGCTAACGGAATACGTCCCGCTCATGCGGGTATCCGGCAAAGACGACATCATCACCCAATGGTCGATGGGGGACGTCGAGGCCGCTGGCCTTCTGAAGATGGACTTCCTCGGCCTTCGCAATTTAACGATCCTTTCCAAGTCGATGGATATCATCGAGCAGACGACGGGACAACGGATCGACCCGCTCGATTTCCCTTTGGATGACGTAGCGACTTTTGATCTGCTCAAGAGGGGGGAAACAAAAGGAGTCTTTCAGCTAGAAAGCGGAGGTATCCGCGACTTGCTGCAACGCATGAAGCCCGACTCATTTAGCGACATCATTGCAACCAATGCGTTGTATCGGCCTGGCCCCTTGGAAGGTGGGATGGTCGACGAGTACGTCGCGGTCAAAAACAAGAAAAAGCAGGCCGAGTACATCCACCCGGTGCTTGAGGAGATCCTCGCGGAAACCAATGGGGTCATGGTCTACCAAGAGCAGGTCATGCGAATCCTCAACGGTCTTGGTGGGATCGAATTGGCCAAAGCGTACACCTGCATCAAAGCGATCAGCAAGAAAAAGGAATCGCTGATCGCTGCCAATGCCGAAAAATTCTTCGGCGGATGTCAAGAAAAAGGACTTACCAAAAAAGAAGCCGAAGACTTTTGGAGCATGATCCTCAAGTTTGCAGGGTATGGATTCAACAAGAGCCACTCCACTGCATACGCGCTCATCGCCTATCAGACCGCCTATCTCAAAGCGCACTACAAAGTCGAGTTCATGGCTGCCTTGCTGACGGGAGATATCCCCGGCCGAAACTTCAAGCGCAAAGATGCTCTGGTCGAGCATTTAGAAGACTGCCAGCGGATGAACATTGTTGTCGAGTATGCCAATGTCAACACGTGTCGGTCCGAGTTTAGCGTGCGAGACAACAAAATCTTTTTTGGACTATCGGCCATCAAAGGATGCGGCGGGTCGGCGGCCGAAGCGATCGCCAAAGAGCGAGACAAGAATGGTCCGTTCAAAGACATCTTCAATTTCTGCGAAAGGGTCGACGTAACCCAATGCGGTCGCGCCGCCATCGAAACGCTGATCAAAGCGGGTGCAATGGATTGCTTCCAAGCCAAGCGTTCGCAGATGATGGCCGTCGTTGAAAAGGCCTTGCAAGGCGGCGCGTCCAAATTAAAAGATCGCAAGAGCGGCCAAATGAGCTTGTTCGATGAATTCGAGGAAGTCGTCGAGGATGTTGTTATCGCGCTGCCGGATGTACCCGAATACGCGGACAAAGAAAAACTGGTCATGGAAAAAGAGGTGCTCGGGTTTTACCTTTCTGCACACCCCCTTTCGGAATACGATAAAATTCTGAAAGCGTTTTGCTCTCATACGTCTGCAACCGTCAAGACGGCCAAGAATCGGGACGAAGTCCTCATGGGTGGAATGATTTCTTCGATCAAGATTGCGCAAACGAGAAATCCCAAACCCGGCAAATCGTCGAAGTACGCCAATTTTGACCTTGAGGATATGGACGGGTACGTACGAAGCATCTGCTGGCCCGATGGATTCGAGAAATACGGGAATCTCATCCAGCCAGACGCGGTCGTCTTGGTGCGTGGAACAGTGGATAAACGAGGCGAAGAAGACGAAGTTAGTTTCATCGTCAACGAACTGATGCCGATCGAAGAAGCGGATACCAAATTTACAACTGGGATTCACATTTTGTTCGATGAGACCAAACACAAAACGGAATCCATCAAAAAAATTCGAGAGATTTTAAAAGGATATCCTGGGACACGCGATGTGTTAGTGGCGGTAAAATTATCCACCGGAGAGACCGTGCACATCAAATCGGACAAACAAAAAGTCGCGATCGCCCCGGAATTGCGCACGCGTCTAGACGATCTCCTCGGACCAGACAGCCATCGACTCCTCATGACCAAACCCAAGCTGAAAAGCGGGGGGACAAACGACCAGCAGCGGCGGCGGACCTCGTAATTGCGAACCCATTAAACCGTGCGAACCCATCCAACCGTGCGCTGCCAAACAAGCCAATTGCGAGCTAGCAAAGCCGTTTTTTCTTACACTATTCGAACTTGTCTGGATCATCGACCAGCTTCTCTATCTTTTGCACCAAGCTCACTGCATCCAACAATGAATTCATCATGCGTTTGAAGACAGGTTCGACATCGGCGAGGTACTGACCTTGAAAACTCTTGGCCGTTTCATCGTTCCAGCTTTCTTGCACGATCGCAGTCGCTTCGGTCCATTTGCTCAAGGTGCTTTGCAGCCTGCTACGACAGCCTACCAAATCGTTTCGACATTTCGTGTTCATAGATTG
>JANODW010000185.1:0-3602 GCA_031412875.1 Pirellula sp.
GCAAGCGGGCTTGGTGATTGAATGTAGCGGAACCTGTCCAGGCTTTCCTAAGGAGAACGGCATGCTGAAACATACCAGAGGTAGTTTGGGACCAATGTCCCGAACAAACAAATGGACGGGACAACGGACGGGACCCCCATCCTACGGTAGTAATGATCCTGCCGCTGGCCTTAAAAGTTTAATGGCTCGCAATAGCATGGTCACGCTGGATTTTTGACTTTGCCAATTGTTTTGGTCTCTGCTTGTATCCCCTATCGAGAAACAAAATCAATGCTCCCGAAAGTATTGCCAACCATTTGCGCTTTGGATTGCCCAGATGCTTGTTCGTTGCTCATTACGGTCGAGGGAGATCGCGTCACTCATCTTGCAGGAGATCCAGCCCATCCGATCACCCAAGGATTTGCTTGCGCCAAAATGGCGCGCTACCCACAACGCCAGGAACAGGATGACCGTCTTTTGTTACCCCAGCGGCGGACTGGCAAAAAAGGGGAAGGGAAATTCGAACCCATTTCCTGGGAAACCGCTTTGGACGAAATTGCAGAGCGTGTCCAGTCCATCGTTCACGAACACGGTTCGCAGGCGATCTTGCCATACTGCTACGGCGGAACGATGGGCAACATCGAAGGCAATTCCCCGTTTGCCTTCTTTCGAAAACTGGGTGCGCTAGAGCTCGACCAAACCATTTGCGCAGCCACTGGCGGAGCCGCTTGGGAAGCGAACTACGGACCCAATAAACTCGGTACCGATCCGGAGGATTTGGTGCATTCCAAGTACATTGTGCTGTGGGGGATCAACGCGCTCCGCAGCAATTCGCATATCGCGACCTTTTTGAAGTCGGCGCAAAAGAAGGGTTGCCATATCTTGCATATCGACCCCTATCGCAATGAAACATCGCGGTTTGCGGACGAACATTGGCAGATCAAAGTCGGTACCGACGCGGCCCTCGCGCTGGCCATTGGAAACGAAATCTTTCGCAATGGTTGGCAGGACCAAGAGTACTTGGCTAAATTCGGACAGGGAGTCCAAGAATACCGCGATGCGTGTAGTGAGTGGCCGCTCGAACGTGCGGCAGAGTATTGCGATTTGCCATTGGAGCCCATTGTTGAGATGGTACGACTATTTGCGTCCAGCGAAGCTTCGTTTGTCAAAGTAGGATACGGAATGACCCGAAACGAAGGAGGGGGCAACGCACTAAGAGCGATCGCATTGTTGCCCGCGCTGATCGGCTCATGGAAAAAACAGGGGGGCGGCGGATGCTTGTCGACCAGCGGTGCCTTTGGATTGAACACCCATCGCATGTCAGGGGCGCACCTGATTCAGCCAGGCACTCGCCGCGTCAACATGAACTTGCTGGCGACCGAACTCGATCCTGACACGACCCGAGTGCGTGGGCTGTTTGTCTACAATAGCAACCCCGCTGCGGTGGCTCCCGACTCGGCTCGCATTCGGCGTGGACTCAGCAACGACAAACTCTTCACGGTGGTCCTGGAACATTTTCAAACCGATACCGCGGATTATGCGGACTACCTTTTGCCCGCGACGACTTTTTTGGAACACACCGATGTTTATACATCCTACGGACACTATTACTTGCAGTATTCGGAACCGGTCGTCGCTCCGCGGGGAGAGGCCAAATCGAACCGTTGGGTGTTTACGGAACTGGCTCGCCGCATGGGTTACCAAGACGAATGCCTGTATTGGACACCAAAGGAAATCGTGCATGAACTCTTGGATTCTAACAATCCTCGATTGGCAGGCATCACCGCTGATCGGCTAATCAAGGAAAAGAGCATCAAACTCCAATTGCCGGTTCCGTACCTGCCTTATTCCGACGGAAGCAATTTTCCGGACGGTAAGATTCGCTTTTCGCCTGCACCGCGACAACTGGATTTCGAAGTGCAACCCACGGAGGAGTTTCCGTTGCGGCTGATTTCGCCACCCGGTCCCTATATTTTGAACACTTCCATGGGAAATGTTCCGAGCGTGATCAAAATGGCCGGTGGCGAACCTCAAATCATCATTCATCCCACGGATGCATTTGCGTTGGGGATTGTGGATGGTGACCGAGTGAATGTCACGAGTTTTAATGGCAGCATCTTGCGAAAAGCGATCGTGAGCGAAGATGGCAGGGCGGGTGTTGCAATCGCACTGGGGCAATGGTGGCCCAAACTCGCTCCTGACCGCAAAAGCCTCAACGATATTACTTGTGAACGGCTGACGGATCTTGGGGGTGGCAGTACGTTCGGGAACCCGGTTGTTCGGGTGACCAAAGCGTAAGCGACTGTCCCCGATCGAAATCGAAAATGCCTAGAATTAAGTTACCGAAGTCCCGAGTCGAAAGCTCCGCGTTCTTTCGGATGCGGTTCTCTAGCTTGGTGAATAATGCTAGGATCATGAACTTTTTGGCAGCTTTGCCTGTCCACCGTCTGCTTTACGGCCGTTCCACCAACTTGCAAAGTGTTCTATGAACCCATCCCTTCAGTCGCAGCCCATTGCCGCACAAGGCTCCAAAAGCTCTAGCCAAAAACAAGAAGCGGGACTCGTCGCGAGCCGTCTAACTTCGGATCCCCGAATCGCTCAAGCCAAAGCGTTGTTAGCTGCGGCGTTGAACGATCACAGTTCCGAGATCAATGCCGTTCGACCGCCAGTGGAGTCTCTGGTCCCAACTTATCAGGCTGCATTGGCTCGCCTTGCGACCGCCCGAGGGGGCGCGCCCTATTTTCCGTATATGACTAGCGGGCTCGGCAATGGCCCCTTTGTCGAATTAGGGGACGGCAGTGTCAAATTGGATTTTATCGTGGGGATCGGAGTCCATGGGATGGGACATAGCCATCCTGCTATGCTGGACGCTACCGTCGATGCAGGACTCGAGGATACGGTCATGCAAGGCAATCTCCAACACAACGGTGGATCGTTGGCGATGTGCGAACGATTGATCCGCTTGGCAACCCAGCAAGGGGCCAAGCTGCATCATTGCTTGCTGAGCACGAGCGGAGCGATGGCCAATGAAAATTCGCTTAAGATCGCCTTCCACAATCGCTTTCCCGCATCGCGAGTGATCTGCATGGACAATTGCTTCGCAGGCAGAAGCATTGCGTTGGCCCAATTGACGGACCGGCCCAACTATCGGATCGGATTGCCAAAAGCGTTGGACGTGGACTTCATTCCCATGTTTCATCCAGCCGATCCAGCCGGCACGACGCAAGGTGCTATCGCGACACTTAAAAAACTGCTTGCCCGTCACCCCGGTGAGTACGCTTGCCTATGGTTGGAGTTGGTCGCTGGCGAAGGGGGGTACTATCCAGGCACCAAACCATACTTCGAAGAGTTGTGCAAAATTTGTCATGCGAACAACGTGCTGGTTATTTTCGACGAAGTGCAGACCTTTTCTCGATTGAGCCAACCGTTTGCGTTTCAACATTTTGGATTGGACGCTTACGCCGATTTGGTAACCCTCGGCAAAATCACCCAGGTCTGTGCCACTCTTTACGGAGAAAGCCTCAAACCCAAAGGGCCAGTGCTGTCGCAGACATTTACCGGAGCGACCGCTTCGATTCGATGTGGATTGGCTGTGCTTGATGCCTTGGAGGCAAACGAGTGTT
>JANODW010000186.1:0-2317 GCA_031412875.1 Pirellula sp.
TCGAGATCCAAAAAGACCGGTTGATGGAATTGCGCCGCGAGAACGAACGTCGTTGGGATGAGTTTGTTCCGGGGGATCACAACCGCTTGGCGTATACCGCCTGTGAAATGGTGCTGGAGCGACCGGGCCAGATCAACCCGCTCCTCATTCATGGCCCGAGCGGGACAGGTAAAAGCCATCTCGCTATCGCGCTTGCTCATAAATTGCGAACGACCCATCGCATGCGACGCGTGCTAGTTCTGACCGGCGAACAATTCACGATCGAATACACCGAGAGCGCTCGCGGGGGAGGCTTCGCGATTTTCAGACGAAAGTACCGGGATGTTGAAGCGATCATTATCGACGATGTTCATTTTTGCTTAGGCAAAACGCAGACGCTTGTGGAGCTTCGCAATACCATCGATATGCTTTTGCGGGATCGTAGGCAAGTCGTTTTGGTGGCGGACCGCGGACTGAACGAACTGTCCGGTTTAGGAGCAGATCTCTACGCTCGACTTTCTGGCGGTATGGCTTGCCCCATCGATCCGCTCGATGCCAAAACTCGCAACGCCGTGCTGCAACGGATGTGCGAAAAGTCACGCGTGGAATTGACGGAGTCATCCATCAAGGCACTCGCTGAGCAATGTTCTGGAGACGCTCGCGTCCTGCAAGGGGTTTCGCACCGTCTGGTAGCCCAACAACGCGTTGTCGGGCGTGCCCTCACCGATGACGAAGCCCTGCGATGCACTCTGGATTTGATCCGATCAAGCCATCCCATCGTGCGAATCAACGATATTGAAAAAGTGGTCTGCGAAGCCTTCGGACTCGAAGGAAACACGCTTCGCGCAAAAACAAAATGCCAGAGCGTTAGCCAGCCGCGAATGTTGGCTATGTTCCTCGCCCGAAAGTACACGCGCACGGCATTGTCGGAAATCGGGGACTACTTCGGCAACCGTCAACATTCGACCGTCATCTCAGCCCAGAAAAAAGTAGAGAGCTGGCTCGCAACGGACGAGTTGATCGGTTGCGGACGGGGACAAATTGCCGTACGTGATATGCTCAAAAATCTGGAAGCGACATTGCAAGTCGGATAGTCCGCGACCGCAATTCCACCAATCTATCGCCTCACCAAACCATCGCCGGGCTCTCTCCGTCCAAGCCGGAATGTGGTTACTACTACGCCGACTTCTTGCGCGACATTGATCTTTTAAGCCGGCAAAATGCTCGCAATAAAAATGCTCTGTTTTGCGTGCAAGCGAGTTTTGGATGGGTTATCTTGTTGCTCAGTTTTAATCCAGTTTGAGAGACGCTCGATGCTCAAGCTAGACAACTTCCAGTTTGCAATACTGCCGTTTGAATAGGGAGCGTCCACATGTTTCGAGTCGTTTTGATTGCTTTGTTTTCTCTTTTGTCTCTCGGCCATCGGTGTGATGGCGGCATTGTCATAACACTTAACTTCACCGGTGGCTTAACGGCTTCGCAGCAGTCCATCTTTACCGGTGCGAAGAATTTTTGGGAGACGTCATTGACCGGCTATCAGCCAGGTATCTCGATCACCGGCTTGACGATCAGCGCATCGGGTGTTGCGATCGACGGAGTGGGTGGGATCCTGGGGTCGGCGGGTCCGACGGGGGCTGTTTCTCAAGGGGGATTTGTGTTGGCGACTGCTGGACAAATGCAGTTCGATTCCGCCGACTTGAGCAGTCTCGAAAGCAGCGGATCTTTGCAGAATGTTATTTTGCACGAGATGGCGCACGTGCTCGGTTTTGGGACGTTGTGGACGAACAATGGCGTGTACGTGAATGGCTCAGGACAATTCACGGGCGCTAACGCTTTAGCACAGTACCGTTCCGAGTTCGGCCAATCCAGCGCGCTGTTCGTTCCGGTGGAGTTGGGGGGAGGCGGAGGAACTGCCAACGGGCATTGGAACGAGGTGGATGGAGGCGCTGGTCTTACCGGTATTCGCGACGGACAAAATCGCGATCTGCGCGACGAGTTGATGACCGGATGGTTAAATCCCAACTCATTTGTCAGTCGGATGACGGTAGCATCCTTCGCCGATATCGGCTTTACGATTGTGGCGGTTCCCGAACCGAGCAGTTTCGCGTTGTTGGCGATCGCAATTGCGGCCGTTCCGATCGTGCGAAAAAGGCTGACATGCGGCCAGCGCAGCTAGCATCTTTATCCATTCAATCGTCCTCACGAAAGCGGCCCATCGTGAGCTGAAACGCAATCGAAAAACCTGCTTAGGCGAGCGGCAGGATCATCACCATCGTAGGATGGGACCTTTGTCCCGTCCGTTTGTTCGTTCGAGACAATGGTCTCAAACGACGGCTGG
>JANODW010000187.1:0-4330 GCA_031412875.1 Pirellula sp.
GTGTTCGAGCCACCGCCGCTCCAGCCCCAGATTCCAACGCGCGCCGTATCGATAAACTCGCATTGCTTCGCAAGTGCCTTCAGTCCTGCTTCTTGTTCCTCAGTCGACAAGGGACCTAGGCTACCGAAGATCACTCGTCTCCATGCGGCTCCCTTTGGACAGGGAGTCCCGCGATTGTCGATTGAGACCACCACATAGCCTGACTCGGCAACAACTCGGTGGAAATCGATCTGCGCAGCCCCCCATTCATTCAACACCGTCTGTGCATGCGGTTCGCCGTAAACATAAATGAAAAGCGGATACTTCTTGGTCGGATCAAAGTCTTTGGGCTTCAGCATCCAGGCGTCGAATTCGATCCCGTTGCCGATATCGAGCTTGAGAAACTCGGCAGGTTGGCAGGCTAGCGATTTCATTCTGTCTCGAATCTCCGTGTTGTCCTCCAAGACTCGCACAACACGATGCGTTTCCACTTCGATCAGTTCATGCACCGGAGGGGTATTCAACGTGGAGAAGGTGTGAATTGCCCACTGGGCATCCGGCGAAAAGAGATACTTGTGTGTTCCGATTTGGCTTTCCGGCGAGATACGATCTGCCTTGCCCGAACCATCCAGTGCAACTCGGTAAAGATATTTTTGCGTTCCCTCTTTTGGTGACGCATAGAAGTAGTACCATCCGCGATCCTCGTCGATTACCGCACGTTCAATAATGTCGTAGTCTCCGGGCGTCAGTAGTGCCAACTCCTTACCATCGCGAGAGTAGCGATAAGCATGCCTCCAACCGTCTTTTTCGCTAATAACGATGAATTGTTGGCCACCTCGTATCCACATGAGCCCGGAGTTCCAGCCTTGACTCGCTTCCACCCAAGCTTTCTCGGACTCCGAGAATATTATCTTTACCTCGCCATTCATGCCGATCAAGAGAAAGTCGCGTCGATCGCGAAATCGGCTAAATCTCTCCACGAGAACTTCTTCTGAGTTTCCTCCCCATTCGACTTGTCCCAAATACATACCTTCCTCGGGGCAATCGACAGGCAGCCAAGTCAATTGCGAGCCGTCTTTGTTTACAAGACCGATTCGTAGCTTTTCGATTTGCCCGCCGACGCGAGCGAATCGATTCTGTTGCACGTCAGGGTAGGAGGGATCGCCTGGAACCAAGACCCATCTCTGCAAAACTCCGGCGTGGTTCGCTTCGACAAATAACACTTTGGATCCATCCGGACTCCACACCGGGTTGCGAAAATCTACTTCGAGACGGGATGGAGAGGATACCAGCGCCGTCTCTGTTTTCGTCTCTTGATGGATGGCTAGGATTTTTCCATCGCGAACCTTCAATTCAAATCCAGACTGTACCGAACGCTTTCCGCTGGTGGAGTCGGTTCGTGCTTCGTCGCCTGTCGCTGGCCGACGTACGCCCGTCTTCGCGTCATAGAACCAAGGGGTTTGCTTTCTCGAAATCGGATCAACATCGTCCATCAAGAATCCCGAACTATCGTTCAGCCACTTCGGTTGAACGCTTTTGCCGCGAAACTCGTTGCGTTCATAGATTGACTTTAGGCGAGGCTCCCCATGGCTCTGCCAATTGGAATCGTTGGCTGATTGTACGGCGGAGGCTTGGGGTGTGACCACCGAAAAGATGGGCAATAAAAAGAAGGCTGTGACAAGCGAACTGACACGGATAAGCAAAGTATGCTGCATGGTATAGTCTTATGGATAGTAGTTTTCCGTTTCATTATCGATTTTTTCCTGCGCATTGTCTATGCTCATGGCATGATATTCGAATTGAGGCTCGCATCTTTGAGCAACGATTCTGTTTAGTCATTTTCTGTCGCAGAGAATTTTAGAGCAGACATACGGGAATGGGAGTCAATCGACCCTCACATTCAGGCGTTGGCCGGATTCGTCTTTCGTTTTTGGCTCGATGCCTGAGAGTAAAGTTGCGTTCGGTTTATTGAGTCCGAGCATTATGGTGTGTTTGCCTGAGGAATAGACGCGCGGGTGGAATCGGCCGGCCTGGCTACGGATGGTATAGAGGATTTCGCCGGTTGCGTCCTCGATAACTTGCACGACGGGGTTGTCTCCGTTTTCGAACACGAGTTCGGGTAGCCAACCAGCCACTTTGCGGCCGTCATTGTTCTCCATCGAGACGTTGATAGGCCAGCCGGGGAACTGTGCTTTTTCGGCATCTTTGGGATCGACGAATCGAGGCCAGCATTCGAAGGTGATCTCGCGTTTTCGTTTGTCGAAACGGACGATGCCATATCCATCAGCGCGCTGGCGTTCATTGTTGATGTTGGGTGGGTTGGCATAGGCCATCATCGAGAGTTTGTTGCCCAAACCGTCCTTGAAATCGCCCGTCCAAGGCAGAGGGCTGTTTGGCACGGGATTAGGTCCAGGCCGTTCGTCGAGTGGATGCCACCAGCGGCCGTAGATCGTATTGACCAACGCTGGACTGGTAAAGGAATAGGGTCCATCGCCATGCTCTTGAATCCCCTGCTTGGTGACGACAGCGAGATGTTGATCACCGCAAAGATGCACCGCCCAAGCGCGGCGGATTTCTTCGAGCGCGCGGTTACGAGGGGTCTGCGGCCAGCCATTGCAGTCAAGGTCGGCGAGTAGTCGCGCATCCGGTTTGCCGTGCAGGTGCACAGCACCGCAAAAGGAAGTCGCTGAGAGGACAGCTTTCATCTCGGTGCCCGTCCAATCCTGCGTCCACTCACGCAGGAATCTTTCTTGGCGATCTCCCAGCAGTTGCAGACCGGGAAGGTCAACGGACTTTGGATCGTAAGCGGGATCGTTGATATGATCCGGACGAGGTCCCATCACTGGAATCTTGCCGAACGGGCCAGACTTAAACTTGCGATCTTCGATTATGGCGAAGTCCACTCCCCCGACTCGTAAGCGAGTGAAATAGACCGTGATCCCGCGTTCGATAGGCGCTGGATCCACCGGATCGGGCAGGCTCCACGCCTGCTGTCGCTGAACAAGGTTGACATAGTCCGCAGGATACAAGAAGCCTCCATCGGAGCCATCCTCGCGGAGGCACTTCTTTCCGTTCTCACCCCAAAGATTGGGCTGGCCCACATCGTGGTCGTCGGGAATGCAAATGGTCGGCCGGTCACGTATGACATCACGGAATTGGAGACCAAATTCGAGCCAACCAGCGGTATGCTCTGTGTGACGATAGGTCTGATCGCCCGCAAAGAACAGTAGGTCGGGATCTTGTTTTCGCAAATGCTCTACAATCTCCGGTCGCATGCCTCCAGTGCGGCTGGAATTGCAAGACATGTTGGCGATGACGATTTCATTCTTGTCGATCGGATCACGACGAACCAAGCCTTCAAACATTGCCTTTTCTCCGTATCGCACGCGGTAAGGAACGTCTTGCGTCGCGTCCCAATTCTCGATGCGAAAATGCGAACTCCAACCTGGATAAAGGATCGGTTCTGTGGCCACTTCGACCCAGACGGATTTGAATTGAAGCTCCAACCTGGCTTTGCGTTCTTCACCGGGTTTCAAGGGAAAGAACTGCGATGTCATCTTTAGCACGCCGTGGTCATGCGTGTAGAGGGCGAAAGCAACGACTTGATCACGCGCAACGTCCAAGGAAATTGGCTGTGCTGGATTCTTTGTGGCGGGACGTTTGGCCATCCACCACTCACCCGTCGCAAGTGAATCTAGTTGCGGGTAGGCATCCCCGAAAGGCCTCTCAGCATTAGATTCTGCGTTGATTACTGGCTCCGATGGCCCACGCCAAAAAAGGAGTGCGGTTAGTTTTAAAACCAGACGGCGAGTCAGATTCATGATGGGTTACAATAATCAAAATGGTGTTCGGCTCTCTGAAAAGGACTCACCGAACAGTACAGCCCGGTCGAAATCCTTGCATCCGCGTTTTTAGGCGAGCGGCAGGTTCATCACTACCGTAGGATGGGACCTTTGTCCCATCCGTTTGTTCGGGACAATGGTCCCAAACTACGGCTGGTATGTTTCAGCCAGCCGCTCGCCTTGGACATCAAGTTTTTCAGTATACCGTCAAGCGAAGTCATCCATTCGTTTCGGATTTATGCTCCAAAGGGAAAATACCTTCAACGCAAAGTCGGAAATGCCAAGACGCGTTCTTTTGGGCTATCCTCGCAAGGCTCATGCTGATTCAGGAGAAGCTGAATTGGCAGAAATTTGCAAAAATACTCTCGCCTCGCGCAAGATTTCGACTGCCTATTCAGTCTTGCTGTTAGAAGCGAAACGAGCCCTTTACCCGACGAACTCATGAAACCGACTCACGAGCCAACCCGAGCCAGCTTGATTCTGCGTCTTCAAGACGCTGAAGATATGGC
>JANODW010000188.1:0-2193 GCA_031412875.1 Pirellula sp.
GCGCGACGGGCACCAGGGTTCGTTTGGCTTGTTTGGCATCATTGCGAACCACAGAGTCCTTGCCGATGACGACATGCGCGGATTTGGCTTGCGATTTCAAGGCCGTGACCAGCGACTCGCTCCAGACCACGCGGACCGTCATGCCGGTCTTGGAGGCGATGTGATCGGCCAGTTTTTCATACTTGCGCTGCGCGTAGCCTTGGACACAATCGCATGCGAGCGGTGCGGACATCGGGTCCATGGAGACAATCGTGATCTGAGCGTCAGCAGGTCCGTAGGGTTCGGAGGCTTGGACGCAAAGCAAATTGGATACGAACCCACAAACAGCAGCCAGCCATACGATTCGAGATGGTACGATTCGCATACAACATGCTCCTTCAAATAGCGTCTTTGCGGACAATAAAGCAGAACCGATTAGGGTTTGCCAAGGCTTGGAACGACAACTTCAGGCTTAAGCGATTCGATGGAAACGCTACTAGGTACCGTTGACGGTACTGCAATGGCAGTCCTCTGCGAAGCGGCTTTTGTAGGCACTTGAGTTACGTTGTCTTCAAAGGGAGAGGCGACGCCGGTCGCCGACGCCATCATCTCAGCGATGACAGGGCTGAGGATGCTGGCGGGGATGGCGTAGGACGAAACGCGGCCGGCTCGAGCGATGTTTAGACCGACAGCGTTTCCAAATACATCCACCAAAGGACCACCGCATTGATTGGGTGCGATCACGGAATCGTGCTGGATGATGTTGCGAAAGCCAGTGGATCGAGAACTGATTTCGCCGTTGACTTCCATCTCCGTTGGGTCGATCAGGAGGGCTTGTGTAAGGTCCATCATCTGAGCGGTGATCAGTGTTTTTTTTCCGTTTCGAACGATCCCTAAATCCACCCATTGGCCAGCCATCATGGTTTGAAGTCTGGAGACCACTTCTTTGGAGGATTTCAATGAGTCGCCATCGATGGCGGTGATCAAGTCACCGGGTTGCAGTCCCGCACGATCCGCTCCGCTGCCTAAGGTAACCGTTTCCACGATCGCCTCGCCGGACGGGGGTAGCTGGACTCCCAGCTTTGCTTTTTCGCTTGGCACGTTGCGGCTAGCGACGCTCATCACTCCAATGGCAATCGGTATACTGCGGACATCGATCGTCGCAAGCCATCCTCCGACTCGCACTGCCGAGGAAGTATTCCATTGGATTGCGGGTAGGTCTTTGCGTTCGATCTTGAGCAAAGCCAAATCCAAATCGTTTCGTCGGAACTTGACTGTCGCTTCGGCTTTGGAGCCATCGTACAATTTCACTTCGATGTTTTGGCTGGAGACTTCACTCGATTTGCTGATGATCCAACCGTCTTTGGAAACAATGGCTCCCAAGGCTACTTGACGGTTCCGCTCCAAGACTTCGACGGTGGACTTCCATTTGTCTCCGACCGAATCTCGAAACGCTCGCAGCATGGACTTTTGATTGCGCTGGTGGGCTCGGCTGTTCTCGTCCTGCAATTCTCTGCCGAATCGGCCTGTTCCCTGCTGTTGGACCAAGCGAGATTTCCATTGCGCAGCGGACTCGGCAGCGGACTCGGCAGCGGACTGGGCAGTGGCCGGACTCGCTCCATTGCATTGGGCAGGCGTGTCCGTTGTTTCCTCAATGGGTCGTATGGCCACGAGAGCGTCCAACAGCGGGTCTCCCATCACGGCATATCCGACAATGCTAGCCGCAACAGCGCCGCGAACCATCCAAGAGAAACTATTCTTCATCAGGACGTGCCTTAACTTGCTTCGAAGGGAGAAATTCATTCATCACATTATATCAATGCGAGACACGACATTGGAACTAATTATCCCTCACTCCGACGATTAATCGCAGCGACATCACCTTGCCTTCGCGTTGCAGCTCGACAGTAACTTGTTCGCCGGGTGTCACCGAATTCACCGCTGCAACGAGGTCATCAAAATTTCGGATCGTTTGGCCATCGAATTTCACGATGACATCGCCCGCGCGGATTCCCGCCTTGTCGGCTGGACCTCTGGGTTCGACACTTGCGATTTTGCAGTTGCTGTCGCTGTCGGTGGTTCCTCGAACCCCGATTGCGGGTTTGAAACCAGGCAGGCTTCCCCACTCCTCGTATCGCACCATCCGGTCCCAGCTTTTATTGAACACGTCGACAGGGACGTGCATGTTTTCCTCGACTTCGACTCCGATGCGGC
>JANODW010000189.1:0-7496 GCA_031412875.1 Pirellula sp.
CCCGTATCAAACGGTGGTAACGCCGGTGGTAACATCAGTGCAAATCGGAGCGAACATAGCAAAACCAGAAATGCAAAAATCCCTGCGATTATTGCACCTGATGGTGCGGTAATCTCAGGGATTTCGATAGCAATGCCCCCGCAAGGACTCGAACCTTGGACCCGGTGATTAAGAGTCACCTGCTCTACCAACTGAGCTACAAGGGCGGGCTGTGGTTGGGTCGGGCTAGGTAGCTCAACCGCCTCCGTATATTATCCACCTTCGCTACGCTTGCAAGGGCAAGTGGGCGCGCCCGCGGACCTCTTTCTCGGTGCGGATTGGACACGCGTTCAATCCCTTTTTGCCCCTCCTGACCCTCCAAAGGTCGGAAAAGACTTGATTATTGCCCCTCTGTTGCATATTTTCCCCAAACCTCTGTTGACCGAGTCGACCGCTTTTGCCGATACTTTAAGTTAGGTAGTCTGGCCGGTCCCCGATCGGTTGGGTAGTTCATCCCACATACGATCTGGCACGTCGGCTGGAGGAGCTCATTTATTCAAATCGAAAGGGTCGCAGCAATCGAACGCATTCAAACGAGGATCAACAATCAAATCCGTATCTCTCCCATCCGAGTGATTGGTCCCGATGGAACTCAATATGGTGTCATCACAACCGACGAAGCGCTCAACCGCGCTCGCGATGCCGGACTGGACCTTGTTGAGGTTGCACCCAATGAAAAGCCACCTGTTTGCCGAATCATGGATTTCGGCAAGTATAAATACGAGAAAAGTAAGAAATCAGGTCAGCGAACCCACCAAACCAAAACCAAGGAAATTCGACTTCGACCCAAAACCGGCGAACACGATATCGGGACCAAAGTCCGCCAAGCGATCGGATTCCTGAAGGACAAAGACAAAGTCCAAGTTTCCGTCATTTTTCGCGGTCGGGAAATGGCTCACGTCGACGAAGGACGCCGTGTCATGGAGAATGTTCTCCAAGAATTGGCTGAGTTCTCGAAGCTGGAACAACCGCCTTTGCAGCAAGGCAAAAGAATGATCGCCACGGTCGCGCCTAAGTAACTGGATTGCAAAACATCCTGCGCCAGCTTGCCCCATTCTCGATTGATGAGTTTGTCCAGGCTACCCCAATGGAATCCTCAGTTTTGCTGTGGCCATGGTGCGGCCCTACAATCACGTATTCTGATTCGCTCGGTGTTTCCCCGTATTCCAGTCTCTAGTTTGGTTTCAATGCGTTATTATTGCATCAATCACGCCAACCATCCTCTCGTTTTAAAAACTGCCAACCATGGACACCTCTCGCTTTGACGCATCCTTTGACAAAAGCTCGAAGACTCCGTTTGCCGATGCGCTAGCCATTCTTATTCTCCGTGTCACGTTCATTACTGTTGCGGGCGGAGTGGGTGCGATTTGGGCTCGTTCCAAAGATCTCGTGGTGCTCGGGCCCCTCATGCCTTACCTGATCTTCAGCGGGGTTCTCTTGGCAGCATTCGGTGTCGTCGCCTTGGATATGCTCCTCCCACGCAAACGCATCGAAGTCATCTCGGCCGTCTATTTCGGCTTGCTCGTCGGCGTGTTGCTCTCCTACATGTTGGTCATCGCGCTGGATCCCATGTTGGAAAACAAACAATACAAATCTTACTTTTCCCTCGCAACCATGACGGTTTTTTGCTACGCCTGCATCAGCCTCTTGTTGCAAACCAAAGACGATTTTCGCTTCATCATTCCCTACGTCGAGTTCTCGCGCGACCTCAAAGGTATGAAGCCTTTGATTCTCGATACGAGCAGCATTATCGACGGCCGCCTAGCTGAATTGGCCGAGACAAGTATTCTAGACAGCCAGTTGGTCATGCCGCGCTTTGTTCTACTCGAGCTGCAAACGATCGCGGATAGTTCCGACAAATTGCGGCGTGTTCGAGGCCGACGCGGATTGGATATCTTAAACCGATTGCGCACCAGCGAACGGATGGACTTCATGATGTACGATCGCGAACTGCCAGAATTCGCTGGACAGCCGGTCGATATGAAACTGGTACTGCTCGCGAAACACCTGGATGGCAAGCTGGTTACCGGGGACTTCAATCTCAACAAAGTGGCTAAACTGCACAATGTCGAAGTCATCGACTTGAACCAAGTGGCAAGTGCCCTTCGGCCTCAATTCTTGCCCGGCGAAGGCTTTCAAGTCCGTGTCGTTAAAACCGGTGAAGGGCAGGACCAAGGCATCGGCTACTTGGATGACGGCACGATGGTCGTGGTCGAAGGAGGACGCGATCGGGTCAATCAAACGATCGGCGTCGTGGTCACCAGCACTCTGCAAACGCAAGCCGGCCGGATGATCTTCACCAAGTACGATGGACCGGACGTCCGTGTCTAAGCGTTTCGGAGAGTCCGCTAGCTTCCGACCAGGGAACGGTTGATGCCGATTGTCAGTTCGCCTGAACTAAAAAGCTCGAAGTGGCTTTTTGCCAGCAGGTCGGTGATGGCTTGCCGGCACTCAAACTCGTCGTGAATTTCAATAGCGACGCATTTGGTTTGGGACAAAAACGAGCAGTCGGAAGTCGGTGATACCAGCACTTGCTTCTCAGAGCCCTCGATGTCCATCTTCAGGATATCGAGGTGCTCAAAGCCGTTTCGATCCATCAACGAGCGCACCGAGTACCCCCGCAACGAAGTGGGTTGGGTCGACTCTGTCACGCGACAGGACCAATCGCTCTTATCGCGAAAATCGCGCATGACGCTCAACGAGCAGTTGGAACTCCAAAGGCCACCCATCACTTTCTCTGCCACGTTGACGCGATTCGCTGAGAGATTGAATGACATGGTTTCGAAATTGGATTGGTCGGGTTCTATGGCAATGAATTCTGCTTTGGGAAAAAAGCGGGCGAGATACACCGATGTCAGTCCGATATTGCTCCCAGCATCCATGCATTTCATGTGGGTGGCGTTGGGGAAGTGTTTTTGGAAAGCATCTACCAGAGCTTGGTACGCTTTGAGTTTGTAGATCTGACTAAACACATCCACATCGCTCGACGGCCGTTTTCTAAGTTTTAGGGTCACCCCCAAATCGGCATAGCGAGTTACAAAGTTTCCTGGATTGTTCTCTTCTAAACGTCCGTTGAATCGAATCAAGTGATCGTAAAAGGCATGGAGCAATTCTTCGTTTTCGCTCGTTGGTAAGTGCAATGCGCGTTTGACGAGGTACTTGAGAAAGGTCCGCTTGCTCGCCAAATCCAATCGGTATAGCTGAACTAACTTTTTCATATCACTTATCCGGACGGGGTCGCAGTCGCAACCCCTCCATAAGAGCAAAAGCCGCTTGCTTGATGCGTTTGTTGCGCAGCGGGCTCGGAACGGGTTCGAGATGAAAGGGCCAATGCACAAAGGACTCGGCCAAACGAAGCAATGCAGTGAAGGGCTTGCCCTGCTTGCGATAGTCTCGAACGACCAGCGCACACGCGTATGCATACGTTCGACGCTTCAAGCAGCGATCCCTTTTTAGCAAAGGATCGCGGAACGTTTCCGCCAGCACTATCCTTTCGAATTTCTCCAATCGGGCCACATTGTGGCTCATGCTGACGTGTTGCGTTCGGTAGAAGGTCCAGGGAGCGACCAGTTTGGCCACGCCGAATCGTTTTGCAATCCGAATCCAATACTCGCGATCTTCGAACGCTTGCAATACCGGATTGAATCCGCCCAGCTCTCGAAATACTGCTGTTCGCATGATCACGCTGCTGGGAAGGAACTGGGTTCTAAGAATGAGATCGTTTCGCGTTAACGGGACCGACCTGGATAGATCGCAACGGCTACTCAGGCCCGCCCAGGTAGGCGCTTCACCTTGTTCTACGCCGGTTGCCAACAAGGAGACTTGCTCATGCCGGTAGAGATAAGAAACTTGTTCACTGATTTTGCCTGAGTGAAATAAGTCATCCGCATCTAAAAACGCGATCAGCTCGCCTCGCGATGCTTGCATGCCTCGGTTACGCGCGGCCGATAGCCCTTGATTCGATTGAGAGATGACTTGGATCCTGGGGCCGAATCGCTGCAGTTTTTTCGCAGAATCATCGGTACTGCCATCGTCTACCACAATGACTTCGATGGCTTTGTAGGATTGAGCCAGGGCGCTTTCCACCGCTTCGCAAACGAACTGTCCATAGTTGTAGTTGGGAACAACGATCGAAACCAACGGTAGATCAGAACTCGACGCCATCGTAGAGGTGGTACCTGTTCGCAAAGCGTCTCAAGGGATAAACAATAGAATTTTTGGGTGCTTGTGTCCGATAGGAGCCACGGGCAATTGGGCGAGATGCCTATGCCTCGGCGTAACGGTCGCTAGCTTAACATAACCTCGAGCACACGACGAGCATGCGTGGTAATATCGATTTCGGCAATCGTGCTTTTTGAGGCGGCATGTTTGGCGTGGCCTGCCTGGATCGCGTTCAAGAGCTTTGCGGACAAGTCGGGTACTGAATTTGCTTGAAACAATTCGCCGAAATGGCGGTCCGGGGCTGAGGCAAGCATTCTCTGGTGCAGCTCTGGAAAGGCTCCGTGATTGGGTTGAACGTAAGGCGCACCCGCAGCGATCGCTTCCAATAGAAACAGACCCTTGGGCTCTGCATAGGTGGTTGGGACGCAGAACAAATCGATGGAACTAAGAAAGTTGGCTTTTGCGGCGCGGTCGATACTGCCAAGATACTCCCATCGGCCATCGAGATTGGCACCGTTCAATTTGGTTTTCTGTTCTTCCCAAAATGCTTCGTGCTGGGCCCCCATCCAGCCCGCCAATCTCAGTTGAACATGCTTGGCTTCGGGCCGATGGGCGATGGCAATGAATGCATCGACGAGGTGATGCAACCCTTTCTCGGGTGCCATGCGAGCCAAGTAACCTAGGGTGAAGGTGTCGGGTTTTGGGTTCGGAACGGCCAAGTTGCGGAAATCGGAAATGTCAATTCCTAGCGGGACGACATGGATTTTGTCGCCAGGGATGTGCAACAATTGGCCCATCCGCGAGGCGTAATCTTGCGAATGGATCAGGAATGCGTCCACAAAGGGAACCAGAGCCTGCATTTGCTCGATCGCTTTCTTGCGGTACTTGTCGGGCAAAGAATCCAAGAAGATGTCGTCCCCCTGCAACGTTACCAAAACTCGCGATTTACTGTTTTTTTTGACTTCTGGAATCCCGCCTGCCACGAGCAGATTGGTGAAAACCAAGATGTCTGGTTGGATCTCTTTGGAAAGCCAATCCAGCAGGGTCGTGAACTCCTTGCGTTGCCGTCCGTGAACGCCTTGAAGCATTGAGATGGTCAGAGCCCCCAGCAATTTGGGAGACGTCTTGCCGGCATTCTTGGTCAAGCGACCGATGAGCCAGCCTTGATTGAGAAAGCTATCCATCCACCTGGGGAGGTATCCCAGCCAGGGCATCTTTTGTTGGAGGAAGACATTGATGCCCCCCATGAAGACGCGATCGACGCTCACGTTTTCGTCGTCTGTTCGGATTGGGGTATATAGGGGGATCAAAAGGCAGTCGTGTCCGAGTCCGATCAGGGACTTGGCCAGGGCGTTGTCATGCAAACAGGAGCCGCAAATCATGCCGGCAGCGCCGGCGGTAAGGTAAGCGATTTTCATTTTGGTTTGGACGGGACGATCTCGGCTCCGTAGAGCTAGTAATAAGACGCGGTGAGTTTAACGACTACCTAAAAATTGCGGAGTGTGTTTGGTAGTTTGGGCAGGCTATTCTACCGCAAAGTCAAAAGAACTCGAACAACCGCTTTATTCATTAAGATCGACGTAAACTCTTACGAGGTAACATTTTTGAAAAAATGGAACGGCATCCTCAAGGCTCTTTCATGGCTTGGCCGATACTTTCCGGCAACGACGCATCTTACCTCAGTTGTACGTGCAGCTGAGCTTGAAAGATGTGTTCCTTTGAATTGCCGGTGACCCAGAAACTGATCGAGTAACAGGAATACTCGACCGGCAACTATGGTGTTGCGACAGAGGACTGAGGGGTCTTTTGACGCACGATGAAGAACGGAGAAATGGTTGCTTTACATGGAAGTGTCCATTTTTGAACGAGGCTAACGAAGTCAATGGTGGTGGGTGAAAGCTCATCGCACAATGCCACGCCAGTAGAGGGCGATTTCGGCGGCGACTTCGTGCGCCGAAACCGGTCTCAACTCAACCGTTCCAATCGACTTGTGCACGATAGTCAGTGTTAAAATATACGTAGGGAGATTTGGCTCGATGAAATTGAACATTCTAGTAGGGTCGATGGTACTGAGCGCAAGCCTTTGTGGCCAAAGCTTTGGTGGCGACCTTTTGTCTCGTTTGCTCGGTGGTCGTGGTTGCGGAGCTTCTAGCTCGTGCTGCGATACATCGGTTTCTGATCCATCCTGTGGAGCCGAAATGGCTGCACCATGTGGATCGGGTTGTGGCGCTGGTCCGAGCTGTGGAGCTGAAATGGCTGCACCATGCGGATCAGGTTGTGGCGCAGCTCCAAGCTGTGGCCCAAGCTGTGGCGCTGAAATCGCTTCGTGCGGTTCGGCTCCAAGCTGTGGAGTAGAAAGCTCGTGCTGCGCTCCTCGACGACCAATCCTTTCGGCTCTCAAGTCGAAACTTTGCGGTCTGAAGAGCAAGTTGGCATGCAAATCAGCTTGTGCACCAAGCTGCGGTGCTGAGACAGCATGCGGACCAAGCTGCGGCGCTGAAATGGCTGCTCCTTGTGGATCCGGTTGTGCCGCTCCAGCTCCTAGCTGCGGACCAAGCTGTGGCGCTGAAATCGCTGCATGCGATCCTTGCGGAGCTCCAGCCTGCGATAGCGGTTGTGGCTTGAAGATTGGCAAGCGTGGTTTGCTCTCGAAGATTTTCAAGTGCAAAAGCAAATGCGATTCCGGCTTGAGCTGTGATTCGTGTGCAGCACCTTCGGGTTGCAGCTCGTGCGGATCCGCTCCAAGCGGATGCAGCTCCTGTGGTGGCGGTTCAGCAGTATCGGCTCCTATGGCTACTCCCATGGCTGCACCAGCACCAGTGGTTGACCCACATGCTTATATGAACACCAAGCGTCATGTCATTCAAGCAAGCAGCACCCGAATTCGTTAATTCGAATGAGGACTGCTTGTCGTCAGACATGATCTATAAAAATCGGCCCGTCGCATTTTGCGGCGGGCCGATTTTTTTTATTGGTTCCGGCTTTTCTCACCGTCGATTGCTCATTGCAACCCCCACTGTCTCTTAGGCCAATATCGAGAAGTACTCCGGACCTTTTATGCGTATTCAGCCTGCCAATTTTTCCGCCACATCCGCTATCGCAGGCTGGAGCTCCACAAGGATCGCATGCAGCGATTTCAGCGCCACAGCTTGGTCCGCAGTTAGCAGCTGGAGCAGCACAACCTGATCCGCAAGGAGCAGCCATTTCAGCACCGCAGCTTGGTCCGCATGCTGTCTCAGCACCGCAGCTTGGTGCACAAGCTGATTTGCATGCCAGTTTGCTCTTCAGACCGCAAA
>JANODW010000190.1:0-3928 GCA_031412875.1 Pirellula sp.
TTTTTTTTGCCCAGTGCGTTTGGTAGGCATCGTAGGCAAAGATTGGCCCGATCGCTACTCGCAATTGCTCACCGCGCGCGGAATCGATCTTTCCGGCGTCGCACAAGACCCCGAAAAGAATTCCTATTTCTGGCACGGTCGGTATTCCGCAGACTTGCAGGATCGAGCTACGCTAGCTTGCGAGGTCCAAGGGTTTGATCGATTTATTCCTTGTTTGCCGGACACTTTTCGCAGGAGCCGCTTTGTTTTCTTAGGAGCCGCTTCGCCAGCGGTTCAGTTGTCGACGCTCGACCAATGCGTCGATCCTGAGTTTGTCTTTGCCGATACCGTGGACATGTGGATCGAACGATCGCCGCACGAACTTCGACAACTGCTTAAGCGACTGAACTGCTTGTTCATCAACGATTCCGAAGCTCGCCAATTCACCGGAGAACGGGATCTGATACGAGCCGCAAAAGTCATCCAATCCTGGGGCCCCCCATCGGTCGTCATCAAAAAAGGAGAACACGGCTGTCTCCTTCTCGACGGGCATTCTTTTTTTCCTTGCCCGGCTTTCCCCAACGACAAGATAGTGGATCCAACAGGGGCGGGGGATAGTTTTGCGGGTGGCATGGTCGGATACCTTCAGGGACAGAAAAAAACCGACCATCAATCCATGAAACAAGCGATCGTTTATGGAACCGTGATGGCCAGTTACACCATTGGCGGTTTTTCCTTGGACGGACTCACCGGGGTAGAAATGTCGGATATCGAGAATCGTCGGGCCGAATTTGGTAGAATGTTGTCGGTCGCTTGAATCGCCCCATCGCTGCCATCGCTAATCCAAGCGATCGCAACCCGATCCACTTGCAGTTTACTCGCAATCCACTCGCAGCCCGTCGAAAATGTCTTCCAACCTAGAGTACAACCCGAAAGCGGAAAACCGTGCTGCGTTCCGATTAGCGCTGTATGCGATCTGGCTTGTCATCGTCAGCTCCCTATTGCTCGCCATCAACACTTGGATGATCTACGGACTATCCCAAGCGGCATCGAAATTGTTGCCAGAGATTGAGGGGATCACGTTCGCATTGCAGTTGCTGATATTTATTGGCCCAATGGTGCTGCTGTACTTGGAATGGTTTGCTTGGGACGTTCTGTTTGCTCAGGTATCCATCCGCCGTTCGAACCGATGATCTTGCAAGCTTTCGAATTCCCGCCAGCGGTAGCTACGTTTGCACATGCCCGCATGCATTCCGAGCGTGCGGTACTTTGTCCAGAACGTAGCTACAGGGATTCCTTACTACGGTCGGATGGGACCATTGTCCCGTCCGTTTGTTCGTTCGGGACAATGGTCCCAAACCACAGCTGCTATGTTTCAGCCTGCCGCTCCGCTCATCGATCGAGACTATCGATAGAGGACCGTTGCGTACCAACCGCGTTGCCCGCGAGCCACTCCGATACCGACGGGGGATCGTTGGCCCCAGTAACAGCATTTCTTGATAGCGTCATCCGCTGACACTGTAGAGAATCCGACTCCTTCATAGCGTCCGCTGCCCATCGATCCGCCGACGTGCCGCATTTGTCCTGAGGACGCTTGCTGTTGCGCTTTTTGCTGTGCGACACAGTTGTCGCAAGCGCTTGAGAATTGAGCTGGAAGTGCAAAAATCGATGCACTCAAAACAAACAAAGTGAATGCAAACCGTTGCATACAAAATACTCCCTTGCGAGAAACAATCGTATCCTAGCGTCCTGCTAGTCCAATCGAGCAACCCTCGTGATCGCTTACCGTTTACTACCGTCCCTCAGGCTGCGAAAAGTGTCAACCGCAATCGCTGTTTTTGCTTCCCCCTTGACAAACATAAAGCCTTTGAAGCTCAAGACCTACGATTTGCATTTTTTTCTTCTGCCACTCCCTCTCGTAGCGGCAGGGCGCAAGCCCTCCGGTGTCGCGGCTGAGATGGCATAGGTTCTTTACAGGTCCAGACCGGACGGCTTGCGCCGTTCCGCTAAAGTGAGTGCCATTGGTCGGTAGATGGCGGTATGGCGTTCGCGTTGCAGCGAAGCCCCGCAGCACGCATTAAAAATTTGCATGAGTTTTCAAAGCATTCCAGTTAAGATACGAATGCTTCTCAAACGCTGATTTGTTTCAAATCAATTTCGTCTAGTTAAACCGCACAATGGCCTTACCCACTACGTCCTTCCCCAATGCCAGAGCCCAAAACACCCGATGGATTTGGGGGCCGGTAGGGGTATTCAAACTGGAGATAGTGCGGACACTGACGTTTGGTCGTATTTTGACTTGGTTTGCAATGGCCCTTTTTCCACCGACGCTGATTGGGATAGCGAGTTGGCAAATTGGAAGGCAGGCTTCCATGGGAGCTGCCGAGTTGAATTTCGGCTATTCGATCATGCTTTTCTTGCTGATCCCACAAGTCATTACTGTTCTGGGGCTGCTGCTTTGGGCGACACCTATTGTGAACTCGGAACTCGAGGCGCAAACGTGGGTCTATTCCGTGGTCCGGCCAGGTGCGCGTCGGGCCGTTCTGCTCGGAAAGTATTGCATTGCTGTTTTATGGACTTTCTCCAGCGCATGCGTTGCTGTCAGCTTGGCGATTCCATTCACCGCCTTGACCAACCCTCTCCACACTTGGGGCGTGCTTTGTTTTTTGAATTTCGTCTCCGCGTGCGCGTACGCAGCTTTGTTCGCCACCATCGGTACCCTCATTCAGAAAAGGGCAATGGTATCCGCGTTCGTCTACGGACTCTTCGTCGAAGCGATATTGTCCACACTGCCTGCAGCGATCAATCAACTCACGGTGAGCTTCCGACTCCGCTCCATGCTCTTTCAATTGCTCGACCTCAAATTGAGTGTTGCTGCCGACATGGCTCGCCTCTTTGATACCTCCGCCAGCGTTGGCTTTCATTTGCTCTGCCTATGCGTCTATACAGGCTGCTTGTTGGCAATCGCATTGTGGCGAGTCCAAGCAAACCAGTTTGTTTGGCAGTCGGAAATTTGAACGTCTAGATCCGACAGGTTTTCCACCGGCATGCAATCGGTGCTTTCCGATTTTTAGGAACCCCTTGCCCGGCAGTTTCAAGCGGTCTTTACCGCATCTTCATCAATTGGAAACTTTTTCTTAAGTCACTTTCGCGTTTTCGAATTTGACTTAAGAGCTAGCATTCTTAGAATCGTCGAGCGTTGAGTTGACGGGGTCGAAGGTGAAAGCAAAACGTGTCGCGGGATTCGCAACGCCTTTGCTGGCAGCCAAGGCGAAGATACGCCCCATTGGCAAAAGCATCAGACAGGATGGTTCCTGTTTGGAAAGGAAACTGCGGGTGATTGATTTATCGTCCGCAGACTCGCATGGTTCAGGAGTTGGCGATGAAAATAGCGCACGAAGTTGCTATGTTCGACGGTTCAGTGGCCGAGAGGGTCGAAACCAGGTTGCGACAGAGGATTGGCAAAGATCGGATGGATCTTTGGTTTGGTGGTGATGCCAAATGGACGCAAATCAGCCATAATGTCATTGGAATCGAAGTTGCCAGTGCGTTTCTTGCGGATTGTATCTCGAAGAGGTTTCGAGAGGATCTTCAGGCCGCAGTGATCGAAGCTGCTGGCGTTGATTTCGGCTTCCAAATCTCCGTCGCTCCTCGCGTGGAGACAGCGTCCAAGCAAACGGAACGTTCGTCCCAAACTGTGCAAGATGATCCAGTGCTCTTAACCAACGCTCGCAAACGAACGCCATTCTCAACGTCGGACATCGCTCCCCAAGCTGTGCGATTGCACGAGCATGCACCTGCAGAGCCCCCACAGGCCAAACGGGGAATACGCAACCCAAGTCTTTTAAACGATCGAATAGCCAGCGATCGAATAGCCAACGATCGCGTTGACCACGATCGGGCAGACAGCGCCGAGTCCCAGATCGCATCGGTCGAGATCCAAAAAGAC
>JANODW010000191.1:0-1915 GCA_031412875.1 Pirellula sp.
GAGTTGGCTTGGACTTTGTCGCTATGCTTTACGAAAACTCGATCCACTTCACCATCGACATGGGCAAAAACTTGACGTTCTTCACTCGGCTTGAACTTGCCATTGCCTTCCAGATCGAAGTCCACGGGCACGATAAACATGGCGATCGTGGCAATCCCGAGTATGCTGAGAATCACGGCTGTCTTGGGCAAAGCCGAACCGCGAAACATCCATGTTAGCTTGTCGAGGAAGCGCCACACCGGCATAAACAGAATTTGGCTATGCGAAAGCGAGTTGGACAAAGCCCGGCAAGCATGCTCGTAAACTAAGTCAACCCGTCCCTCCAATGCGCTTCGCGAAAGCTGCGTTTCTATCTGCTCGACAATCAACGCACCAATGATGTCGCGGCGAGTCCGGGTTTCGCTCGTTTCACTGCGGGCGGCCAAAACGTCCCCTTCTGTTTTTCGCTCCGGCTGTCGGATTGGCAACACCGTGATCGTTCTGCCGTGCGTAAGATCGACATAATCCTCAATCGCTTCCTCGATCTGCGGTGGCAAATCTTCCATCGAGCCGTCGTACCACAGCGGCTCGCCACTGCGAACCACTTTCGTCGCCAACGTATTGAGCGACTGCACGATGTTGGACCGGTTCTCGATGGAGTCCTGTCCCGATATCGCAATCACCTTGAGCTTGCCACCCTTGAGCATGGCCACGCTCACGCGGTCGCATTCGATGAGCCGACGGCCCTCGTTGACAATGGTGTAAGCTGTGTCATTGAGATCCAAATTATCGTGAACCAAACGGGCAAATTGATCGGACTGTTGCCACATCTCTTGCCGAGTAGAAACCTGCTGAAGCGCATGGCCTTGGATCCACTCTCCCATCAGCTTGGTCATGTGCTCAAGGAAACGGAGGTAGCCCCGTTGCGCTTCGGCCGGCGAGTCCGGTCGCTGCATCACTTCGAGCAATCCTACCGGCTGCTTGTTGGAAACCAGAGGAGCCGTCACCAGCAAATAACGCGTTGGGTTCCCCTCGCCCGATTCGTCGCCCGAACCCGACATGGGCGGCACCAACTCCGCGCGCCCCTGCGAAAACAACCGCGTCAAGAGCCGGCCATGCAACATC
Organism: Pirellula sp.; assembly: GCA_031412875.1. GTDB lineage: Bacteria > Planctomycetota > Planctomycetia > Pirellulales > Pirellulaceae > JBKCUI01. The sequence goes on from JANODW010000191.1 coordinate 1,105, forward strand.
GCCTCTTGATTGTTCGCCTGCATCAAACCGGGATCCATCTGGATCTGATGCGCCAGCCGCATACTCCCGTCCGCGTCCACCAACCATACCGCCCCGCCCGCGGCTGCCAGCGCAGAAATAATACGTTGCAATACGGCAGGATAATACTCGGCCGCCTTGGCATCCGACTTGGATAGCTCGGTGATCTCATTTACCAAAGTCCGGATATGGCGTTTGGTATTCTCTACATTCTCATCCGATGGGCCGGAAGCCATAGCTGGTGGTCAATGCGAAACGAGGAACAAATTTAAACAGGGTGCCATAGCCAATCAACCATCGAAAGATTGCTTGCATTCCATTAGTTGAATTTGGCAAATTTGCTTACGAACCTCCTAGGATATGAGCTCGGCAGGAGTTGCAAAAGCTCCAATCCACTCATCTCCGTGACTTTCACAGATCCTTTCGCCAATCGCTCCGTTTATGGGGAATAAGCGAACGCTAACGATGAAGAATGAATTTGCGGGTTAAGCAGACTAGGACGAGTTTAGGCAAAAAAAGTTCCAGTCGATGGGAGTTGGGGCCAAATGGCACCCACTTTAGCGGCAGGGCGCAAGCCCTCCGGTCAGGACCTGTAAAAAATCATTGCGATCTCAGCCATACCACCGAACCTCAAACACCGGAGTTTTTGGGAACCTCGTGAACAACCAGGAGATTATGCGTGTTGTTGATCAAACCTGTCCCGGTCACGTAGACGACCCGGTCCCCCGGCGTGAGCATACCGCGCTCCAATGCCCACTGGGTGACTTCATTGAAAAGCGCCTCTGGGTTATCA
>JANODW010000192.1:0-8525 GCA_031412875.1 Pirellula sp.
CCGTATGTCGATGGCAATCGCGTCGGTATTTATGGGCACTCCTACGGCGGCTACATGTCCGCTCTGGCTCTCTTGCGTTACCCAGACGTATTCCACGTTGCCGTTTCGGGCGCTCCGGTCACCGATTTTCGCAACTACGATTCCATCTATACCGAACGCTACATGCAAACCCCCGCCGAAAATGCAGACGGATACAACGCCGGCTCCTGCAGTAAAATCGCCAGCAATCTGAAGGGCAAGCTCTTATTGGTACACGGGTTGATCGATGACAATGTCCATCCGTCCAATACTTGGCAATTGTCCAAAGCGCTCAACGATGCCGACAAGCGATTTCAAATGATGATCTATCCCGAGTTCCAACACGGAGTGGGTAGCACCTACAGTTCGTTGCGCTGGGAGTATTTCCATGAGCATCTCAAACCGTAACGACGCATTGACACTCTAGCAATCGCAGAGAGGCACGCTCGGATTCGGACTGTTCATCAACTCGAAAAGAGTCGTCGCGCGAAAAACCTTTTCAATGCTCTCCAACGCGCTATCCATTTTTTTGTGCAAGCTGCAAAGACGCTTGCGATGGCTGGCTAGCTCCAGCGGGCAAGTGTGAATGCGACGGATCGGATCGACACACTGGACGACCTCGAAAATCGTAAGCTTGTCCGACGACTTGCCCAACAAAAAACCCCCGTGGATGCCCCGTTTGACAACGACCAATCCTTCTCGAGCAAGCGTCTGCAGGACTTTGGAAAGGTAGGGCGCTGGGACCTGAGTCGCCAGCGATATCTCGGCCGTCGTCTGCAATTTCCCCGGTTCTCTTGCCAAATGCACAACTGCTCTCAGCGCATACTCGACAGTCTGGGAAAACATAAAGCTCGCATCTTGAAGTGGGTTGGAATACGGGCCGTCACCCGCCGATCACTTTACTCGCCGTCTCGGTAAAGCGGCATGCGATACGATATTCCCCCCACGATCTTTTTACCACGATAATTCTCGTGGCAAAGGATACATTTTTCCAACGCCATCGGCAAAATGGTCATGGTTCGCAAGTACGCCTTGCCGTCCGCCTCTTCCACCGCGTCCACCATCTCTTTACCCGCCAACATCTCGCGAATGGACCGTTTTTCAAAATCGTCCTGCGGTGCATTTTCGGGATTGATAGGATCCCCCAACCCATCGACCAACCGAACCTCATGCCACTTGCCCGCTTTCATCGCTTTCAAAACCGGCTGGAAAGTGGTGATCGCGGCCGTCGAGTTACTATCCACCACATAGGTTTGTGTGACCGAGACGATCGCGGTTTTGTACAACGTATCGAGCATTTTGGTCTCCCGCCGCGCGCTACGCATCGCACGCTCCTTTTCGCTCGCCGCCTGGCCGCCATTGCCCACCGCGCATCGCCCAATCCCTATGGCCCCAAGCACCGCAACAGAAACAAGCAACAATCGGAATTTCAAGATCGACATGGTTTCGCTCCGCTATAGTTCGTGCAATCTTCCCAACCAGCGACTAAACTGGATACTTTTATCCAGTTTACCCGAAGCGGGCTTCGATGCAATAGTCGATATGAAAACTAGAGGGCGTCTGCGATCGCTTCGAGATCTTCCGCTTGCAACTCCTGGGCCGCGTTCTGGATGCGGGCACCGGCTTTGCTGAGGGCGGCGATGACCAAGATTCGCAGGACATTTGCCAACGGGCTCGTGACCCCTTGTTCGAGCGTCCGACGCACCAGTCGATGCTGGGTATTGAGGATGATTTCGTTTTTTCCCGCCGGACTTCGTTGAAAGTGTTGATCGATTAAGCGTTGGAAGCCTCGGGGCAGTTCCCCGTTTTCTCGCAATTCATCGAATGTTTTCGAAAGCTCGTAGCGCTCGTTCACAAAGGCCATGACCGGCTGATTGCTGGGTGTCGAAGCCACGAAGATATTGGAGTCGAGCGATTCGAAGAAGCGCTGCCATTCTTTCGACGCATCGACACGTTCCTCCAACCCAAGAATGGACTCGCAGAACTTTTCGGACGACGGACTGGCGGCCCGCAAATCGACTTGCTCTAAGGTCATTTCACCCAGCATGGCGGCCAGCAACGTCTCTTCAAAACTCCGAAGGGTGTGCACGCACGGTGTGGAACCGCTTGCAAAGAATTCGTTGAGCCAAGCTTCTTGGCGTCGATCCGCGTTGTACCAGACGACATAGTCCGCTTCGTCCTCCACCAACGCATCGGAGCGGCTGCGATTGAGGATTTGTTCGACCGTCAACTCTCCATGCGAAGTGATGAATTTGTACGTGGACTGCAGGAGCAAGCGAAGTTTCTCATCGTGGATCGCCATCCCCGCAAAGGTATACCGATGCCAATGCAAAATCGACTGCCATCGATGCGGGTGATTCCTCGTCAGTTCGTCAAAGTGGACATAGATTTCGTCCGAAATGGAATCGCAAACCGAGTCGAAAATCGCGTCGCGCACGAGGTCTTCGCGATTCGACGTGGGCGAGCAATTGGGCAGTTCGAGCACGCCTCGCAAGAATGGCGCCCAAACGGGCACGAGTTCGCGAATATGACGCGAGATGACCATGCGACGAACACTGACTGCAATCGTGGCATCGTCCGCGAATCCAGGGGTGCGTTGCGGCGATACATAGAGGGCCCCTTTGATGGCTACCGGTGCTTCGACCGCGATCAAAATAACATCGAGCGGGGTTTCGCCAAAATAAGAAGCGATCTGCTCCTCAACCGCATCGCTATCGGGCGTCGGTTCGAGCCACGACGCTTGTATCAAATTCGAACGCGCGCTGGAATGGTTTAAATGGATGGGGATCGGCAAGAAATCTGCATACTGTTTGATTCCCGACTCAAGCAACTCGGCATCGTCTGCAAAGACGGCGTAGTTGGCTTTCAGGAACAACGTGACCGAAGTTCCTACAGCCGTGCGATCCGATATACCTATCTCGATGTCGGTCCCTGCGCCGGCTTCCCAACGCACCGCCTCTTCTCCTTCAAAGCGGAGGCTATCAACGACGATCTTGTCAGCCAGCATGAACGCCGAGAACAGTCCGATCCCAAATTGCCCAATAAGGTTGCTGCCATCCCTTTTGTTGGAATGCATCGAAATATCAAAGGCATCGGTCGCCCCCTTTTTGATTAGCCCGGTAATTCCGATCCCAAGGGTTCCCAGATAATCCTCGGCTTCGTTGGCCGACAATCCGATCCCATCGTCGATAAACGTCAGTGTCCGCGATGCAGAATCTTGCAATACATCGATTCGGCCTTGATACGACAGGTCGCGAGCGCGCCGCCGCATGATGGCGTCGTGCGCATTTTGCAACAGCTCGCGGACGGGCGTATTGGGATGGCTATACAGCGACGTCCCCATGATTTCGATAACGCCAGCGATATCGACCTTGAATGCAATACGCTTGTTCTTGCGCGGCGAAGAAGACTTCGGATCCATTACGACTTTTCCGTCACCTTGTCCAAGACCTCTTGGCTAACAAAAATCGGAAGCGGAGGTTGAAAGGTGACAGCAACAGCGATCGCATCGGACGGACGCGAATCGATTTCGATGGTTTCCGCTCCCCTTTTTAATCGAAGTTGAGCGAAATACGTTTGCTCCTGCAAGTCCGATATCACCACGCTTTCGATGGTCGCACCTAAAGCTTCGGCAATGTTCACAATCAAATCATGTGTCAACGGCCGAGGGGGCGGCGTTTTTGCGTTTACCCGCCGGTCAATGCTGGTCGCCTCGAATATCCCGATCAAAATAGGGAACTGGCGATCTCCCTCGACCTCTCTCAAATAGATGACTTGGCTATCGTTGATCTCGCTAATAATGATGCGCGAGAGTTGCATTGGGACGGGAGTGGTCATGTTGGACGGGCCAAGTGGCATGTTGAATGAGGCGCGACAGATTGTTTTCGGTCAGTATACACCATGACACGTTCTACTGTCGAACGGCTCTATCCACCTGCTCATTGGAATCCACTTTCGTAGCCAAAGGGCACTCACATTAGCGGAACGGCCCAAGCCGTCCGGTCAGAACCTGTAAAGAACCTCTGCGATCTCAGCCGCGACACCGGAGGGCTCGCGACCTGCCGCTACCTGCGGGCGGGTTGCCATTGATTGGCAAACTGCTCAGATTTGTACATCGGCAAGTAACGGTAGTAAACTTCCAAGCACATGCAAGCCATGGCTGTTGAATAGACCCTCCCACCATAGTCACCCCAAACGCAACTCGGATTCCAGGATCCTTCCGAAGTACCGCGTGGCACTTGGGTGGAGCAAAGTTGCTTTTTTATGGCGTCGTTCCAGAGGTTCCAAGCGGCTTCGGTGGCGTTGCTTCGCATCGCCATGTTTAGATTGGTTTGTTCGCCTCGCAACTGATACATGGCCAAGGTCGCATAGTACCAGTAATAAAGATTCTCCTCGCTCTTGCCGGGGAGATTTTGAAGCAGCATTTGTTGCCCTTCGTCCGCTGCCGCCGGGGTCAACGGGAATCCCAACAGCAGACGAGACGCCATCGCCTCTGCAGTCATGGCAGGTGACGGGACCATTTGATTGGGTATCGGTCGATACGCGGCAAGACCACCGTATCTGCCTACGCTGACCGAATCTAAAAAACGTTGCATCATGAGCTTCGATTGCAGCGGGAGGTCGTACGAATGATGGATCGAAGCGCTGTGTAACAACATGGCTTGCCATCCGAACTGGCTGAGATCTCCTGGATCATCTGTGCGGTATTCGTACCGCCATCCGCCCGTGCGAGGGTTCATGGCTCCGTGGCTATACTCGCAAGCATGACGGATCGCGGGCAATAGAGCCGATTCGCCCGTCATGCCATACGCTTCGGCGAGCGCGAGCGATGCCATGCCGTGACTGTACATGCGGGCGAATCGAACGGTCGGTTCCCGTTGGTCCTTTCCTGCTTGATCCCGCCCGCACAGTTCGCCGGTGCTCTCGTTCTGCTCGGAGAGAAGATAGCGGAGCCCTGCCGCCACGTTATCTTTGTACCTTCCATCGGTGTGCGTATGGCCTGCACCCAAGAAGGCCAAGAGAGCCAGGCCGGTCATCGCAGTATTGGCTTTGCGTCCTGCATTTTCTTTGTACACGTTGTCCGCGCGTTTGCGTGTTGCCAGTGCAACATTGCCCGCACCATGTTCGGCTGCGTTCCAACTGCCATCTTGCTCTTGCGCTTGGGCCAACCAAACAAGCGCTCGTTCCACACTCGCTTCGCTGTCCACATCGCCCCCATTTTGCAAAGCATACTGCGACCGTTGCGGGGAAAGTCGCATTTGATAGTGGGTCGGAACGGGTTGCTGGTCCACACGCCGCTTTGGCGGAGCAACAGCGGGTTGAGCCATCGATCGATTCGCCGCTTGCATGGAGGAATCGTTCGGTTGCGGAACCGAGGGGGGAGTATGAGAGACAGGCGGGACAGAGACGGCTGCCAGTTGTGCGATCTGCTCTGCAGAATCCAGTGCTGGTAACTCCGGTACAGGGCTCTCTGCCGAAACCGAAGGCAAATTCGATGGCGAAGCTGTAATCGAGGAGGGCAACAAATCGGGAATTTTCGGCAGGCTATCCACTTGGTTTTTTAGCGCTGGAGCTTCGCTTTCGGCGGTCCGCTGCAACGGTGCTTCCCAAGGTGCCAACGGTTCAAGTTCCGTAGCTTTGTCCGACGGTGATTCCTCGGATACCGAAGGATCCTCCGTTGGGATAGGTTCGTCCATCGCCAAGATAGGGACCGTCAACATCGTATTCTCGATCCGCGCTCCGCCTTGCGTACCCCCTCCGAAACCGGGCGTGCCGATGCGGGTTCCATAAGCATACATCAAAAGCCAAACGTGCGCTAAGAAAGCGAGCGCTATGCACTTGGTCAGCGATTTGGTCTGGCCCCATTTGGTCCACGAGGCGATGAGCAAACTGACCGCGACAATCGCCAACAACGTCCCAAGGACAATCGCCCAAACCCGATTGCTGCTCAAGTCGCCGATGGCAGCCAGTGTAAAGGATAGAGAGTTGGACATGATCGACTACCGAATCGTACCAGGCATTCGAACCGTGTTGGCGGCAACACCGGCGATTTTCGCTTTGGTGCGTGACACCGCGTTATGGACATCCAGCAATAGCTGAAACTGCACGTCCTTGTCCGGTTTGAGCTGAACCGTTGTGCCCGGATAGTTGCGAACCGCTTCGCTCTGCATGGCCGACAACTGCTCCAACGTGACCGATTGATTTTCGTACTTGATCATTCCATTGGCCGAAAAGTGAACCGCTTTGGCTGCCACCGACATCATCGCACCGTCGGACGCCGTTTGCGCCAACTGCATCTGGACGTTCGACTCGTCTTGCGTAAAACGCGTCCCCACCATGAAGAAGATGATCAAAAGGAAAAGCACATCGATCATGCTGGTCAAGTTGATCGTCGGCAGTTCGTCTTGATTGAGCTTGAGTGGCATGGAAAATCGTCTCAAGTCGCTATTCGAAAAGGTTGGAAGTAAGGTTTGATTGCGAGCGGATCATTACTACCGTAGGATGGGACCATTGTCCCGTCCGTTTGTCCCGTCCTTTTGTCCCGTCCGTTTGTCCCGTCCGTTTGTCCCGTCCGTTTGTCCCGTCCGTTTGTTTGTTCGTTCGGGACAATGGTCCCAAACTACGGATGGTATTTTTCAGTCTGCCGTTCGCCTAAAAGACGAACTAGGCCGCTTTTCTCGAACGCGATCGGTTTCGAGAAGTGTCGTTTTCTTGAAGACCCTCGGCGCTGACCACTTCGACCAGCCGCTGTGCATGGCTGTCCATTTCCATGATCAACTTGTCCGTCCGTCCGAGAAAGAACATGTACAGCAAATAGGCTGGTATCGCCACCAACAACCCCGCAGCCGTGGTGAGCAACGCTTGGCTGATCCCTCCGGCGAGCAAATCGGGTCGTCCCATCGCTTGCGCGCTGGCGATGTCGTTGAACGCTTGGATCATGCCTAACACCGTCCCAAGCAATCCGAGCAACGGCGAGACGTTGCTGATCGCGTTCAGCAAACGCATGTTGCGCCGAAGCAAATTGCTTTCCCGTTCCCCAGCATCCAGCACAGCCTGCTCCACCTCGACGGCGGGTCGACCATACTTTTTCACCGCTGCGGTCAAGATCGACGCGATCGGGCTCGGGTTGCGTTCGCACAACTCTAACGCTTCGTCTTTGTCGATTTGCTGTTGGTGCAACTGCTCAATCAGTCGCTTGACGAACGGTCGGGGAATGACGCGACCGGTTCGCAGATTGATCAACCGCTCGAAAGTAAAAACGGTTAGGATGAACGAGCAAATCGCGATGGGGTACATCATCCATCCGCCATCATGAAACATCTGCAATAGGCTCGTCGAGATCTTGGCCGGTCTCTCACCGCCTGCCGATGCGTCCGAATTGGCGCCTGTATTGACACCCGTGCTCGGTTGACCGGAGTTCGAAACCGCTGGCTTGACAGCCACGCGAACATCTTGCGGTGCAGCGTTGAAGTTGGACGGCTGGGCGTTGGAAGGGACGAACTGCCTCGCGCCTCCATTGTTTCCTGGCAAAAAATTGTTTGGCTGCTGGGCCACCAAAGCGCCCTGCATCAATGCCGCGCATGCAAGCCAAACAACGCTTCGGACCAAGGGGCAACGCAATAGGTGCCGGTCTGCGATGGGATTGTTTTTCTTCATCGCTTGGTTCCTGAGTTGGATTCTTTGGACGGCTGGTTGGCTACGGAAATGGATGGCATGCCCCTCAATCGTTCTTTAGCCGTCGACACAAATGGGCTCTCGCTAAACTGCTCAATAATGACTTCGTAAGTTTCTTTGGCCCCTTGCAAATCCTCCGTCGACTCGAGGCATTTCGCGATCTGCAGCAGCGACGCAGAACTCCAGTACTGCTGATTGGGTACCTTCAATGCATCCCGATAAGCAGTCATCGCCTCGGTGTAGCGGCGTTGCATCAGGTACGTCTCACCCGTCATCCAAAATCCTCGGGCTACCAGTTCGTCGGGAGTTGCATTGGCTCGGCGCGTGATGGACGATAGCACTTGCCTCGCCGCCTCGAAGTCCGCTTTGGAAATCAAACATCTCGCCAATAGGTAATCGACCTCACAAGCGCGGTTACATGTGGGAAAATCGCTACGAATTCGCAAAACGATTTCCTCGGCGCGGCCCCATTCCTTTCGCAAAGCTAGCAGTTCCGCGGAGCGGAGCAGAGCGATAGGATACCATTCGGCTTTGCCAGCTCCGTCAAGATTCGACGCGCCAGCCTGTTTCAACCATTCCCAATAAGTCTCCGCCTCGGTCCAACGTTGCTGCCCATACAATGTTTCGGCCAATTGAAAGCGTATTGCGATCTGCAAACCGGAGTCCTCTGTGGTATTCGAAAGTGCCTGCTCAAGATCTTCGCGGGCCGAATCAAGCGAGCCCAACTCGAACTTCGCCTGTCCCCGGATCAAATAGGCGAACGGAACCAGTTCTTTCGGGCAGCTTCGCTGGATGGCTTGATCCGACCACTCTTTGGCTTCGGTCCACCGTTT
>JANODW010000193.1:0-2219 GCA_031412875.1 Pirellula sp.
TTGAACACAACATTTGACAATATCTCAATATTCAATCCCCATCGCCACAGAATCACATCGTTCGAAAGTATTCCATCGGCTTGCGCGAAGGACCATTAGGCTTCTTGCGCCAAACCACATGCGACCAATCTCGCAAAAGAATCCCTTTGGCTCGTTCGATCGATCGTTAGGTTTCTCGCTCCATGGTTATGGGAGTCGCTTCCGGCAGAAGCGACCTACGGACACTAAATCCCTTCGGCTCGCACGATGGATTGTTGGGCTTCTCGCTACATGCTAGGCTGTAAAATTAAAGTCGCCTTTTGCTCCGCAAAAGTAGCGGGTGCATAACGAACCTTTGCGGAGCGAAAATGCCTTCCATCGCATATCCCTCATAAAATCACAGCCTTGGTAATAGCTCAGTGTCATCTAGCTAATTGCAGAAAGCGAAAGTGTCCATCTTGCAAAACGAAAAAACTCAGTGCTTTGGCTGCCAGAATCAATACATTGTTCCCACGGGGGATGATCGGATAGGCCCACACTGCCCCTTCTGTCAGTTGCCACCTGGACTCTCTCCCCCCGGTGATACGCTGGAAACAATGACCGGCCTGAAACTGCTCGGCATGGTCGATTGGCAGGCACCGGCCAAGGTGTATGTCGTCGAGCAACGAAACGAGAAATCCTTAATGACGTTGTTGGAAGAGGGTAGCGCTGTCTACTCGATGTGGAAATACGCTCGCGATAAAGGGCAGGCCGACCCGTATAAATCGACGGCCGTTGGTCATGACATTGCTAAGCACCCAAGTTTGTTTCAAACTTTTCCGGTCATCTGGATAGGATCGGTGGCCATAGCAACGGCAGACTATCTGGACGGTAAACAGCTTGGAGAATGGTTGCACGCTGTCGGGCCGATCAGCGTGGCCGATGCTGTTGGGCTCGTACTCGAATGCTTGCGGGTTTGCAGGCATCTGGGCGATACGATTCATGCAGGTCAAATTCACCCAAACTCGATACAAATCTGTGAAAACGGACAAGTGAAGATCACCGCCTTTGCCGGCGTCATGTTGACGCTATTCTTCAAGCCCGACAATCGAGCGATGTCGCGGCCATCCGTGGAGGACATGCAAAGGAATCTAGCAAACCTGACAAGGTTCTCTTCCGCCGGTTATCGCGCGCCGGAGTTTCACGAGGAGGCCAACAATACAGGTAAGTACAGCGGCGAGCAGTACCGTATCCAAAACGTTTACTGTTTAGGGGCGCTGCTCTTCGAACTACTGGCCCATCATCAAGTGCCCAGGATTAGCCCGGGCCAGCACTTGGTCAAAAAGATGGAGTTGAAATCGGCTGCGGAACTGCGTCCAGAGGCTCCCAGCCGACTATCGGCAATCTTGCGAAAGATGATGGCTTATGATCCAGTCGATCGGTACCAGACCTACGATGAAGTGATTGCAGAACTAGAGAGCTTGCAGATTGCGACTGAGCGAATGTCGTTTGTGAATCTCAAGGAACCGCCGGCCGATCCTGCCAAAACCACAGCGTTCAATAAGCGGCAATGGTCACATCGGGTCGGCGACTTGGATTTTCGCAAAGTCACTTGGGGTATGACGCATGACGAGGTCAAGGAAGTGGAAGCGGATAGCCTAAAGCTGGTCATGCAAGGGGCTATCTTTGTTGATACGGAGTACAAAGAACTAAAACTGCAAGTGATTTATAAATTCCTTATCGATGGCGACAAAACGGTTTGCGTAGGTGCTAGCGTGATGCCGCCGAGCATGGATTTCAAGCTTCCCGAGGGACCTTCAGCCCGATCCAGTAAGGCAGAAAACACTGAGCAGATTCCTCAGATCGATGAGGACAATTATCAAGATGAGATTGCCAAGCTTATCGCCCAGCGATCGCCCAACTTGGAGTCGATGGAAGAGGACATCAACGCGATGATTAAATCGCGAAAACTGGACGTGAACAAACTTCAGCAAACCCATGGAACGATGAAAGAGCTTATCCGGGTCGAGTACGGTGAACCAGCCATCGAGGACGGGCCGCTACAAGAAGATCCGGAGTACTTGAAACTCATTGCCAGTTCGGATGGTCTCACTAACGAGGAAATAATGCTTTATTGTCAGACCAGTGTTTGGAAAACTCCAAGGACAATTGCAACGCTCAGCATCATTCCAGGACCGTTGGGAAGTCGGCAACTGGTGACCAAAGTCTGGAGTCGAGCGCATGAACATTTATTTCCCGTC
>JANODW010000194.1:0-5168 GCA_031412875.1 Pirellula sp.
CCTCTTGGCGGTCGCGGGGGCTGACGGTCGCGATCTTCGTGACTGCAGCGTATTGCACTATTCGAATGGTTTTTTACAAAAAATCACGGAAACGAATCAGTCAAGAAAAGAGAATTAGTTTGCGGGATTTTGATTAGAACGGGGATCTGGGGACCGCCCATCCTGATGGCTCATTAAGAACAGCCCGGCAAAGGTGATCAACCCATTCACGATAAGGGGTTCAAAACCCATTTGGTAGCCACAAAAGAAGCGACTTGTTTTCCATCCTCAGCCTGAACGAGTAGAGCGCGGAGAGTCCTCCGTCTCTTGCAAAATTTGCGGCGTCTCATGGCCAATTCCCGTCAGGGCGCCGCAAACGGCCTTTTGTTGAAGTTTCGAAAGCCCATCGTATCGACCCCTTTGAAGGCTGGCACGACCCCCCATCCTCTTCAGACGCGTTGTCCGCGGATATTTAGTTGGCAGCGAGTGAGTGCCTAAAGTCTTGCTTTTTCCTGACGCCTCACAACTTTTTCTTGTCAGGTTTTTCCTGACTACTCTAGGGATCGCAACGGCTAGACTTCGAGATCCCATTCGCCGTTTATCAGAATGCGATGAGGATGGTATATCGATGAGATTCGCAAAATGGAGCTGCGGTTCAAAAATGCTTTCAAAATGGTTTAGAAAACAATCGGGTGGTTCAAGCGCCTTTTTGATCGGCATGAGCGTTTGCGGCCTGTACTACTTGGTGCTGCATCTGCCGTTCTTTCAGGACTCATTGCTACACGCCTACACCACGCACCATGCGACCGAGTACGCCATTGTTATGCTGTTTTTCTGGGCGTGCGCAGAGCACTGGGTCTGTTTATTGAGGGTGAATCGCGAAAAAAATGCGGTCCGTCGTGTTTCGTTGCCAAAGCGTCATGGCCTTGAAGGAACGGAACGGGCGGGCGAATTGCTCGGGTACTTGCAAGCCCATCACTCCGTTTACCACCGCTCCCTCATGTATCAAAGGATCTATTCATCTTTACGGTTTGTCCATGAAAGCCAGTCGGTAAGTGGCTTTCAGGAATACCTAGAATCTCTGGAAGTACGGGATAGCGACCAAGTTTTTGAACGCTACGGATTCTCGCGTTTTGTGACGACGATTCTTCCGATACTTGGTCTCATCGGTACTGTGGTTCACTTCGGTGCTGCGCTTACGGGATTGTCAATGGAAGGCCTGACGGAAAAACTGCCCAAAATGCTAAGCAGTATGGGAACCGCGTTCAACACTACGTTCACCGCCATGACTTGCATGGTGGTCACGTTCCTAGTTCGGTTCCTCGTCGAGCGTCGCGACAACGAACTCCTTCGAAGAATCGACGCGTATGTTGAAGACGAATTGCTGCATCGGTTCGAGCGCATCGACATTGCAACAAAACACGTTACCGATTTGTTGACGGTTACCAATTCGACGCTTTTATCGTCTTTGGTATCATTCGAGCGCCAATTGATTGAGGAGTGGAACAATCGCCTCGACGCAACACAGAGAAGATGGGATGAACTAAACCAAAGGCAAGAGCTAAATTTTGTTCACTTTTTGGCGATGGTAGAGCGCCAGCAGCAAACCCATGTGAGCGGAGGAGAGCAATGGAGCGAGCCACTGTCGGTGGCGAAAAAAATGGCGGAAGAAATTGCGAAGTCATTGGCGACTGACGGTCAATTTCTGCTCCTGCAGGAGCGATTGTCTGAAAATCTTTTGCTCCTCCAACATTCACAAAAACTCGACACTACCCTCAACGAACTCACTTCCGCCATTCGATTGTTTACTCCAAAACAAAGCAATTCATCAACCATTCGTCTAGCGTCATAAGAAAGAAAAACCCCATGCCCCAAGCATCAAGAAAAAAACCACCAAAGCTTGAAAATATTGGTAAGATTATCATTGTGTCGGTCACTGTTCTGCTAATCTCGTCGTTTCTTCTGTATTGGATCAACAGTGTCCTAAACTGACCTTTGCCGATGAATAGCAAATAAAAGCGCGATGTTTTTTCAATCAAAACTCTCCACTGCGAGTAGCTGAAAGCTGGTGAACACAGCTTCCCTTGCAGCGTCCATGCAACCCACTACGGCACCATGAAAGCTATCTACATGCGCTTGGATAATAATGCGCGGCGGTTGTTCACCGGACTCGTTACGAATTTGCCGAAGGATAGTAACTAATTCTTGCCTACTGGAGGCCACATTGGTTTGGCCATCCGCGGAGACAACTGTATACGCGTTGAATTCATCGACTTGGATGATGAGGTTTTCGAGTTTGTCGTCGACCTGAACTTGTGCCGCGTTGTTGCTAGGTTGCTCAGACTGTGGGGGCGACGTTCGAATAACCTTTTGAATACTAAAGGATGCAGTCAACATAAAGAAAATTAACAGGAGGAAGGCTACGTCCACCATGGGGGTAATATCCCATACCAAATCCTCTTCGTCGTGCCCATCGGTATTCCTAATGGATCTGCTGCGGCGGCGATCGGCAGTTGGCTTTTCGGCGGTTTGTTCCGCCTCGGAAATCAGGAGGTCGTCGTTCTCCTCATCCGTACGCTCGCGCGACGAAGACTCGGATTTGGACATGCCGATGTCTAATGTATTTGGTGGCTCAGCCGCGTCGTGAATCGGCAATGCTACCTCAGGTGTTTTCTTCGGAACAGCCGACTCAAGGCTGCATTCCGGACATCGTATTTTTCTTCCTGCGAATCGATCATGTACGACGATCGATTTACTGCAGCCTATGCATTCAAATCGGATACTCATAGGGTCGAGTTAATGCTCCACTGCAATTAGGATTTCTTGACCCGGACTTAGGACACTTGCAACGGCCAACTGCACACGCATCATTTCGGACGTTACCACCCTGGGTTCTCCTTGAATCAAGACGTACTTCTTGCGAATGTCTTGGAACTCCTGTTCGACGTACTCTGCGATTTCTGCACTTTGTACTTCTTTGTCGGCTGAAAATTTTCGGCCTCCAACCGTGGTCACAGCAGCCGAGTCGGTTGCACCTGCCCTTACGACCAAAACGATCGCGTCATGCATCGCCGCCATATCGCCATTCTTTGCGGCTGGAAGCTTAACGGTGTTTTGCGGAGACATCCTGGCTGAGACCATGAAGAAGATCAGCAACAGCAGCACGACATCGATCATGGGTGTTATGTCGAATTCCCCATCGAAAGATTTTTTTTTCTTCTTTTTGGTTCGGAGCATACTTCCTACTTCCTCAACAAATCAGATCGAACCCTAATCTATTTCACGCGAAATTTTCGAGGAGGCTGCGACTCCTTAAGCGCATCAAAGAACCGGTTCATTCCGAATACCGCTAATTCTTCGAGTTGTCGGATTCGATTGTTGATGAGAGCCATTGCAGTAAGGAGTGTGACTGTGATTAGCAGTCCATACAACGTATGTTCCAAGGCCATTCGAATATCTCCCAGCAGCTGTTTGGTAGGCTCCTCGGCGGTGGCCGTTTCAAGCGTTTCAAACGCGCCCATCATGCCCGCAACGGTCCCGATCAAGCCCAACATTGGCGAAGCTTTGATAAGCGTCGAGATCCAGTTCACCCGGGCTTCTATTTCTGATAAAACATCGAATTGAAATCGATCCATCACCCAATTTTCTAGTTTTTCGGGTTCAAGCTGCCTGTTTTTTACCGCGATCGAAACCATCATGGGAACAGCTCGCAGATCGCCTTCGCAAAGGGATTCAACGGACTCGTAGTCTCCCTGACGCAGGTGTTGCTCAACTTGGTCTAAAAACCGATCTTGTGTTGCCTCATTTGGGAAACGCTTTTGCCCAACTCTGGTCCAGACCAGGATCATGCAGTAAAGTCCCCAGAACGCTGCCAAAGCGAGTACGTAGTAGTCCGCATGCCCAACAAAGTTGTATATGCCACCCATTTGCCATCGGTCCCTAGGTTGTAAGTACTTTCCAAGTATCGAGTTTTTGACTCGGAAAGAATATAAAGCCAAGCTGTGACATTACAAGTCAAAAGGGTGCGATCTGGCCAGTGCGCATGAAAAATGGGTGAAGTGATCAAGGAAAAAAGGGGCGTCCTCGCCCAGGATGTTGCATACCAAACTAACGCCGAAGGACAGGACTCCTGATGGATCTCCAGTTTTCGCCGCCGGCCTTTACTCGTGCAATTATTTGAGATGGAAGCTGTTTCGGCCACTTCGATTGCGAAAACGCAATAGGCTTTTTTTTGAAAGCTTCATCATTCGTGGAACTTGGAATCACGCCCAAGCCCATTTTGGCGGTGACCACACCGAGTTATGTTAGGTCGATTACGTGTTCACGATTCCAGCGTTCGTTATCCGCCCTGTGCAAAAACCAAGTTCGAGTGCAGTCATCGATTTCTTGATCTGGATTTCCGACGCAAGTTATAGATCGTTACGAAACCAATGGCATTCGACCGACCGATCCGGCCTCGAACTCCGCAAGACTTGGGTTTTAGAGTACTTGCGAGAACGACGGCTCTGAGAGGCCCCATGTCAGAGTACGCACGGGGGCGGTCGAGAAACGCCACCGAATCGGATCTTCTCAGCCTGATTCGATTTTATGGGCCACCCGAGCGTGAACGAGAAATGGCTCGTAGAAAGCAAGCATGGAGTAGCGAATTCCCAGGAAGCCAATTCTGCCAGATCGACTTAGATCCCGCACGAGCTGGAGGATTCTTACAATGTTATTTGTTGGAGTCGGCATTTTAAGGCGAGCGACGATGTTAGGCTACCAACCAATCAAACCGGTACTCTATTTGCACTGCCTTCTCTAAATATCTACTGCGAGGCATGGCAGTTCAATTCGCTGCCAATTTCAGTCCAACCATAGCAAGTTTCGATAATGAGCATCAAAATCCTATTCCGCCGCCGCCAAAGCACTCGAGCTCAACGTCGTAGACGATTTCAACAAACACTACAGGTCGAGCGACTTGAAGATCGCCGCGTAATGGACGCAGATGATCAAATTTCCGAAGCATTTATGCTCGAGGCCATTTCCACCAATGCTGCAACTGTCAGTGCAAGCATCTCACCGGATACAGACGTGAACATGGTGGGATTCTTGGTCACTGCCGGCCAAGTGGTCGACTTCGATGTCGACACTCCAAACAATGGGCCTGGAGGACTCGGTTCTTACCTAAGGTTGTTCGACGGGTCGGGGAC
>JANODW010000195.1:0-3753 GCA_031412875.1 Pirellula sp.
CTGGCCGGAACCGGTGGGTCCTGGAATCTATCAGCTACTCAACCGACGAGAGATTGCGATCGCACAATCGATATCTGCCCCGGCTGCTGAATCCGACCCGAAAACGCTGACAGCGGATGTTTTGCAAGGGCGATTGGCAGGCAATCGCGCGGTCGCTTTTCGCGATGCGAAATCCGCCGATCCCAAGTCAGACCAATGGTGGAACTGGTTGATCGTCGCTTGTATCCTAGGTTTGGCCAGCGAGATTATCACACTGAGATGGTTTTCCGCATGATGATCGCATGGTGGAGTTTTGAGCCTCGCATCCCAATCACCCTTTGGTGGAGTTTGGTGGTCGTCTGCGTCGCAGCTTTAGCGGCCTACTGGTTTCAAAGGGATGCGGCGATCGGCTCCTGGCGACGTGCAATGCTGACCACCTTGCTTGGCCTGAGCGTCGTCGGTCCTTTGCTCATTGCTCTCAATCCTACTTGGGTGGAACAGATCCCTCCCACACCGGGGAAGCCTCTGGTTATGGTTTATGTGGACCAGACCATGAGTATGGATATCGCCGACGTCGATGAACGGCCCAACGAAACACGCCATCAATCGGCGCTCCGGGCGGCCAAGCAAATCGGCGAAAGCACCGAAACGGTCGACGTTCGCAAGCAGGCTTTTGATTCCGACATTCACGCGCTGGTCGATTCGGAATCCAACGGGACGTTGCCCGACGCGAACAACTCACCGTCCCAGCGAGGGCATCGGAGCGATTTGAGTTCGGTCCTAAGAGAAGGAATGCGCACCAGCGCTGAATCCGGACAAGCGATCGTATTGATCAGCGACGGGGCGCACAATGTTGGCAATGTCGATTCGGTCCTCGCTGCAGCATACGAAGCGAAGTCGTTAGACATTCCTATTTACACCGTAACGCTCGGAAAAGTCGTTGGAGCCCACAACCTGTCCATCGCCGCGCGAAGTCCGCGAATGGTAGCCTTCTCAGACCACCCACTCTCATTAAAAGTACGGGTTGGGCATTCGGGATTGGAGGGGGAATCGACCCAAGTTGCTTTGATGATGGGGGACCAACTGCTACAAAGCAAAACGATTCGGCTGGGCAAAGGACCAACCCAAGAGGTTCGCTTTGTGATGGACAAACCTCCTTCGCAACGATTGACTCGTTTTCGAATCGTAGCGACACCTGTGTCCGGCGAAGCCACCGAATTGGACAACCAGACATCGGTCGTCGTCCAACGTTTGGTTGAACCGATCGGAGCGATCTTGTTGGAGGGCAAGCCTTATTGGGACAGCAAATTTTTGGCCGCCAATCTTGGAACGAATCCCACCATGCAACTGACCAGTTTGATACGCGTCAGCGACAAACGCTATTTGAGGAAGAAGTATCCACGTCCGGAATTGAAAAAGATTGACCCCAAGAATGAGATGGCAGACGAGCCTGAGATCGATATCCGCGCAGCGGTGGAAAATGTGGCAACCGAGTGGATGATCCTCGATGAATTGCAGTCCCCTCTCGAAGACATGAAGACTTTGGAGCAGTATCGGGTTGTCATCCTTGGCCGCGACGCAGAGGTATTCCTTTCGGCGCGAGGACTTCAGAACCTGACCGATTGGATCCAAACCAAAGGGGGCTGTTTGGTCTGCTCTCGCGGCGAACCTGTTCGGCTGGCAAACGCAAAACTCAATGCGATTCTCCCAATCCAATGGAGCGAACAAGCAGAATCGAGGTTCCGTACCAAGATCAGCCAATACGGTTTCGACTCCGCCGTCTTTGATTCGTTGACCTCAGATGGAGATCCTTTGTCGGAGTTGCCATCCCTGTCCACCGCGAACAATCCGTCCACCCGCTCGGGACTGCCGCAGGTGCTGCTGCAGAGCATTTCCGACGCGACGGGCAAGAACATTCCGGTGGTGACCTACCAGCCTGTCGGCAGTGGCCAAACCATTGTGGTGGAGGGAGCAGGCATGTGGCGTTGGGCGTTTCTAGCCCCTCAGCATGCGGATAAAGAACGCATCTATGCAACCTTGTGGCAGTCGCTGGTTCAATGGATCGTTTCGCAGCAGGACTTGATGCCGGGACAGAAAGTTGCGATACGGCCCGATCGCGCTACCTTCTTGGCGGGAGACAAAGTGACTGCAACGCTATTGATTCGCGATCGCCAAGATTTTCAGGACGCGGACGGGAAACTGAATCTTGCGGTATTGCTCTTTCGCGATGAGAACACCCTTCCCAGACGCGTTTTCCCCATCCCTACCGACCAACCGGAAGTCTTTCGGTTGGAGCTAGGCGAATTGGACGTCGGCTATTTCACTGCGACGGTCGTGGCTGGGGACAAGGAAAAAGTGTTGGCCGACACTGCGATCGAAGTGCGCGACCCTTGGTTTGAAAAACTGGAAGCGGACTCTCGCCCCGATCTGATGAAGCGGATAGCGACCATCAGCGGTGGAGAAGCCTTGCGGCTAGATCAAGTGGGCACGGTAGTAGATCGGTTTGAACAAAAGCTCTATGAAAATCGTCCCCCGCAAATCATTCGTACGACACTTTGGGATCGCCCAATCGTGATGCTGGCCATCCTCGGTGCTTGGATCACCAGTTGGATCGTGCGCCGTCGAAACGGCGCAATTTAAAAAAGGGGAGCGTCAGCTATGCTGTAGGTCGCTTTTGCCGAAAGCGACTCTACCGAGGTTATAATGGACCGATCGAACGCTTGCCAATTGGACTACCATGGAAAATCGCTTGACCGGCACACCCCGTTTTAACATGCAACTCCCAGCGCGGGCCGTCTTGGTCCTCGCTGGATTCCTCGCGCCAATGCTCGGATGCGCTCCTTCGGATTCACGGCAGTTAGAATTGCCCGGGATCGTCGAGACGCAGGAGGTTCGACTGAGCTCAAAGGTTGGCGGCCGAGTGCAAAAGGTCCTAGTGAACGAAGGGGACTTGGTGAAAGCGGGCCAGAAATTGGTGCAACTGGAAACGGTCGAGTGGGATGCCAAACGGGCGCAGTTGGTCGCGCAACAAGAACTGTTCCAAGCAAAGCTCGACTTGCTTTGCAATGGTCCCCTGCCCGAACAAATTGCGGCAGCCAAAGCAGCCTTGGATATGGCGGACGCCAGGCTTCAAAAACTGCTCTCCGGGTGGCGGATCGAAGAGCTCGAGATGGCCAAACACCAATTCGAAATGTGGAACGCGGAAGCGGACCGAGCGCTCCGCGAATACAAGCGGCTTGAATTGGTACAGGGAATCAACACCATTAGTCAAAGCGATTTGGATGCGGCCAAAGCGGCGATGCTCAGATCCAAATCGCAAGCGGATTCGAGCAAGAAGCAACTGGAAATGATGAGCAATGGTTCGCGGACCGAAGACATTTCAGAAGCGAGAGCGGCGGTCGCTAAATCGCAAGCGGACTACGATTTGATCAAACGCGGTGCGAGGGAAGAAGAGATTCGACAAGCAAAAGCGCAATTGGCAGAAGTCATCGCTCGGATTCGCGAACTCGACACACAGATCGCCGAATGTTTGATCCTGGCCCCGGACAACTGCGTGGTCGAGGTCATCGGCATTCGGCACGGGGACATGGCAGACGCAAGGCTTCAAAAACTGCTCTCCGGTTGGCGGATCGAAGAACTCGAGATGGCAAAACACCAATTCGAAATGTGGAACGCGGAAGCGGACCGAGCGCTCCGCGAATACAAGCGGCTTGAATTGGTACAAGGAATCAACACCATTAGTCAAAGCGATTTGGATGCGGCCAAAGCGGCGAT
>JANODW010000196.1:0-10046 GCA_031412875.1 Pirellula sp.
CCAGCCGACGCGCCTCAGAGGCTTTCTATTCCGGCGGTCACATCGCTCGCCGACATGGTCAAAGACTACAAAGGAGGGGTCGCCGGATCCGCCGGCGAGTCGTTCGATCCCACGCCTGAAAACCTCGATTCCAGAACCAAGCGCATGGAAATGGACGGGATCAAAGTGGCCATGATCCCCAAGAAGAACCGCGGCGAAACAGTATCGTTTTCGATGACCCTGCATTATGGCAACGAGGACTCGTTGAAGGGACTCAACACGGCCGCCGGCATGCTGCCTACGCTCATGATGGCAGGCACCAAAAAGATGGACCGCCAAGCACTGAGAGAAAAAATGGACGCTTTGGGGGTACAAATTTTCGCAGGGGGAGGCGGCGGGGGACGCGGTCGAGGGGGACGCGGCGGCGGTGGCGGATCTACGGGCCAACTCAGTCTTTCGGTAACCGCCAAACGCGAGTCGCTCGTCCCAGGCATCGAATTGCTAGGCGAGATCCTGCGGGATCCCGCCTTTGTGAGCGACGAATTTGAGCAAATGAAACTCCGTTCCGTTGCTGGCATGGCTGAGATGCTCAACGACCCTGCCGCACTGGCCGGAAACAAACTCGCTCGGGCCCTATCGCTCTACGAAAAAGGAGACGTTCGTTACGTCCCAACGACCAAAGAAACCATCGAAGATGTCAAGAACGTCAGTTTGGACCAGGTCGTCGATATCTATAACAAACAACTTTCGGCAGCCACCGTCGAGATCGGTATCGTCGGCGATTTCGAACCCGAAAAAGTAGCCCCAGCAATTCAGAAAATACTCAACAACTGGAAGTCCGGCACCAGCATCAAACCGATTGAGCGGACAGCCAAAACCGATGTGAGCGGCTCCAAAGACGACATCGTCACACCCGACAAAGCCAACGCGGTTTTCTTGGCTGGACTCTCGTTCAACTTGACCGATGAATCCCCATCGAGCATCCCGCTGCAAATTGGCAACTTCATCTTGGGGGGCGGAACCCTCTCCTCACGACTCGGTGACCGAATCCGCCAAAAGGAAGGGCTCTCGTACGGCGTGACAAGCTCGATCAGCATTCCATCCAAAGGCTCCGACGCGAGGTTCACCATCAACGCGATTACCAACCCGGCGAACATCAATGCCGTAGAGGTCGCTGCCATGGAAGAGCTCACTCGCTTTATCAACGATGGACCGACGGAACAAGAAATGTCCGACTCGAAAAAAGCGTTTCTAGAATCGCTTAAAATCTCGAGGTCTGCAGACCAATCCATCGCAGGCCAGCTTGCATCGAATTTGAATTTGGGTCGAACGTTTGCATTCAATGCCCAGCAAGAAACTCGGATCGCCAACTTAAAGGCCGAAGATGTTCGCGAAGCCTTTAAGAAGTTCATCGATCCCAAGAAATTGGTAATCGTTCGAGCTGGCGATTTCAAATAGCCACTCGCGGGTCGATACGGTCCTCTCCCGCCTAAGTACGATAGGCGGGAGATTGCACTGCTGACCGGGGATCGATGCGTGAAACCTGCGTGAGGCATTTTCAATTATACTTTTTTGTGGCGGGGGTACAGAACCCCAGCCCATGCCATCGCGTTATTGGCCTGATCCTGCGAATTATTTCCAAGGTAGTTTCCATGCTGCATTCCTCTCGTGCTGCTCGCACCGGTTCTCTTTTGTCCTGTTTATTGCTGAGCTTGTTCGTCGGATGCGGATCGTCCCCATCCAGCTCGAGTGCTTCAAAGACGCAAGGTGGTGCTGGCAAGCTTCGCATCGCCGTGATTCCCAAAGGGACCAGCCATCAGTTTTGGCGGTCGGTGCATGCGGGCGCGGAAGCGGCTGCTAAAGAACTCGGCAATGTCGAGGTACTTTGGAAGGGCCCAGAAACCGAGGCGGACACCTCTGGCCAAATTGCGGTCGTCAAGAACTTCATCACCAACCGAGTCGATGGCATTGTGTTGGCGCCCAATCACTCCCAATCGCTGATGGACGTGGTCTCCGAAGCCAACGCCGAAAACATCCCCGTGGTTATTTTTGATAGCGGGTTGGGCAAAGGACCTCGAATCGTCAGTTACGTTGCGACCGACAATCACCGAGGAGGTGTCCTGGCTGGCAAATGCCTTGCCGATGCGATCGGGCATCAAGGCAAAGTGATCCTGCTGCGATACAATCCGGGAAGCGAAAGTACCGAACAACGCGAGGTCGGTTTTTTGGAGGCAATGGCAGAAGAGAAAGGGATCGAGGTCCTTTCGTCGGATCAGTATGCCGGCACCAAAACCGAAGAGGCTCTGGCCAAAGCCACGCAGTTGTTGAACAAGTACCGAGATCAAGTAAACGGAATCTTTGCGGTCTGCGAACCCAATTGCAATGGGGTTCTCGAAGCGCTCTCGCAGACGGGCTTGGCGAGCAAAGTCAAATTCGTCGCGTTTGATCCGAGCGACACACTCATTCGAGGAATGAGTGAGAACAAAGTGGCAGGCATACTTTTGCAAGATCCATTCGAGATGGGTCGGCAATCGGTTTTGGCCCTCGCCAAGCACATTCGCAAGGAGGCTGTAGAACCCGTCATCTCAACAGGCGAATATGTTGCGACGCCGGAGAACCAGTCCAAGCCTCCGTACGATCGTTTGTTGCGGCCCGAACAGCATGGTCAGTAACCAAGAGCGGTCTCCACTGCTTGTCATGGATCGGATCGCGAAGCGCTTCGGAGCAACCCTTGCACTTCGCGAGGTGACGATGGAGGCGTTCGGAGGGGAGACCGTTGCCCTGATCGGCGAAAATGGAGCGGGCAAAAGCACTTTGATGAAAGTTCTCGCGGGGGCGCATGCACCCGATTCCGGGTCGCTGCAACTCCACGGTCGGCCGTTCCAACCCAGTCGCCCTGTCGATGCCAGGCGCGCGGGGGTCGCAATGATCTACCAGGAGCTCAATCTGGCTCGCGACTTAACCATCGAAGACAACATCCTCCTGGGCTGCGAACGCAGTCGCTGGGGTATCCTTCGCAGACGCGAGCAACGCGAAAAAATCCGCGGAGCGTTGGCACTGCTGGGCTACTCGGATCTGAATCCGCAACGTCGCGTTGGCTCGTTGTCGATCGGCGTGCAGCAAGTGGTCGAGATCGCCAGAGCCCTGGTGTCCGACGCGCGTCTCATGATATTTGATGAACCGACCAGTTCTCTATCGCGGCACGATGTTCGACGATTGTTTTCGATCATCCATCAGTTGCAGACGCAGGGCATAGCCATCATCTATATCAGCCATTTCCTGGAAGAGATCCGGGAAATCGCCTCGCGCTACGTGGTGTTGCGAGACGGCCAAACGGCAGGGACCGGCTCGTTGGCGGGAGCGACCGATGCGCAAATCGTTTCGTTGATGATTGGACGAAGCGTCGACAACCTGTTTCCATCAGTCCACCACACGATCGGGGAAACTGTTCTGAAAGTCAGTCAGCTAGACGGCGAGAAGATGCCAAAAAAGCTGAGCGTCGAGTTGCGTCGCGGCGAAATACTTGGACTATTCGGTTTGATTGGAGCCGGCCGCACCGAGACGCTGCGCTGTTTGTTTGGACTGGATCGCGTTGTTCAGGGTAGCGTCGCCCTGAATAACCGTTTGGTAGGCCCGTCTCCTAAAGAAAGCATTCGGGCCGGTTTGGGGTTGGTCTCTGAGGATCGAAAAGGAGAAGGCTTGGCCCAAAAGCTTTCGATCGCGGACAATCTGACCCTTCCGTCGATCAAGCGATACAGCTTGGGTGGCTTGCTTCGGCTGAGGAATCGCCGTATCGAAGTGGAT
Organism: Pirellula sp.; assembly: GCA_031412875.1. Classification (GTDB taxonomy): domain Bacteria; phylum Planctomycetota; class Planctomycetia; order Pirellulales; family Pirellulaceae; genus JBKCUI01. The sequence goes on from JANODW010000196.1 coordinate 3,784, forward strand.
AAGTGGATGACGCGTTTGTCGATCAAAGCACGCGACTGTGAACAAGCCATTGGCCAACTCTCCGGCGGCAATCAACAAAAGGTCGCGATCGCGCGGGTTCTGCACCAGGACGCCGAGGTGCTGTTGCTGGACGAACCGACGCGCGGCATCGACGTGGGAACCAAAGCAGAGATTTATCGATGGATGGGGGAGCTTGCCAGGGATGGCAAGAGTATTATCTTTGTCAGTTCGTACTTGCCCGAACTGCTCGCAGTTTGCGATACCATTGGCGTCATGTCCCGAGGAAAGCTTCGGGAAGTGCGTCGAGCAAGCGATTGGACGGAAAGCGATGTACTATCGGTGGCCATTGTCTCAGAAGACAATGGGGATTAAGAAACAGAAATGACTACGGCGTGAACTCCTCTTCCCTTGACGACATTCCAAAGACCTCTGGCTTCCTCTCCAGTGTTCGTATTTGGTTGGAGAGGCTTGGGCCTCTACTTGCTTTGGTGCTTGTCACCGCCGGGTTTGCCATCGCAGATCAAGTGTGGGGGCAAGGCCGTTTCATCGAGATTCGCAACCTGCGAGTCGTGTTGGTGTTCACAGCGCCGGTCGCTGTCGCAGCCCTGGGGATGACTCTGATCATTATGACCGGCGGTATCGACTTGTCCGCTGGGACCGCCAGTATGCTGTGCGCCACGGTGCTTGCATGCACCCTCAATTCGGACTTCCCTGTCTCGTTGGCGGTGCTTGCCGCTGTAGGGACAGGTGCCTTTTGCGGATCGCTCAATGGACTGTTTATAGGGGTACTTGGTATACCACCTTTTATCGTCACGCTAGGTTCGATGACGATTTATTTGGGAATCGCCAAGCACTTGGCCAACAGTTCCACTGTCTTTGTCGATCGGCAGCGGATTCCTGAGTGGATGTCGACTTTTACGTCCACGTCCCCTCCGCACTGGATTGGCTGGTTTCCAAGTATTCCTAACGGCGTTTGGTTTGCTTTGCTCATTTCGGTTTTGGTCGCCATCGTTTTGTCGCTGACTGTTTTCGGACGTCATGTGCTAGCGGTAGGATCCAACGAAGCGACGGCTCGCCTATGCGGTGTGAACGTGTTTCGAACGAAGCTGGTGGTCTATGCGTTAGCAGGAATGCTTTTCGGAATTGCGGGACTTTATTCTTTTTCTCTTCTCCGAATGGCAAATCCAGGCGAGGGGATCGGCAAGGAGTTAAAATTCATTGCAGCGGTGGTCATCGGAGGTGGCAGTTTGAGCGGCGGCCGGGGTTCGGTTTTGGGGACCCTCGCTGGCGCGACCATCATGGGAGTAATATCGAGCGGTTGCGATCAACTAGGGGTTGCCAACGCGACGCAAGACATCATGATCGGAGTCATTATTATCGCGGCCGTCTCCATTGACCGTTTCCGAAGTCGCAAGCAAGACTAGCCATAGCACGCTGGTCGTAGGCCGCATCCACGTGACGCGGATTTACATGCGGCTAAACCCGTCGGATCGCGAGGGAAAAAACAACCCTTTTTCGATCCCTAGAGACCTAACACTCTTATCGCCCATCCAAGGAGTTCATCGATGCAATCCAATCATGCCGCCAACAGCCACCCTTTGGTCAGCTTGGACGAGTGGGAGGACGATCTGCTCGAACGCTATCCGGAGCCCAGCACGGTCGCCGCTGCAAAGTTCCGAGACTATGCCAAGGAAGCCCGTCCGAGCGTCAAAGAGTTCTATCGATTGAATCACCAATACCAAACGGTCGACTTTGTAAAAGAAAAACGAGAGCAGTACCTCTCACTCAGCAAGAGTCGAATGAGCATTTGGGAAGCGATGGAGTATCTCAATACGCTGATCGACGATAGCGACCCCGATATCGACTTGCCACAAATCGAACACCTGCTGCAGACGGCCGAGGCGATTCGCAAGGCTGGACGGCCGCGATGGTACATCCTCACCGGGCTTATCCATGACTTAGGCAAGATCCTCTGTTTGTGGGATGAGCCGCAGTGGGCCGTGGTAGGCGATACCTTTCCTGTAGGTTGCAAGTATTCAGATACGATCGTTTTTTACGATGCCTTCCAGGCCAACCCGGATCACCAGAGCGACTTGTACCAATCCGAATTGGGGATCTACGAACCGGGCTGTGGTTTGGACAACGTCATGTTGTCGTGGGGACACGATGAGTATTTGTATCACGTGGTGAAGGACCATTTGCCACTGCCTGGGTTGTACATGATTCGCTACCATTCCTGTTATCCCATCCATCGCGAGAAGGCTTACCAGACGCTGCTCAATGATCAAGACCGAGCGATGTTGCCCTGGGTGATCGATTTCAACCAATACGATTTGTATACCAAGCGGGACGAGCGAATGGATGTACCGGCGCTCCGACCGTTTTACGAGGAGTTGATTGCGGAGTATTTTCCAAAGCAGCTTCGCTGGTAATGCCCTGAGTGGATTGGGCACGCCGTTTTCCGCTCGAACTAGAACCTTCTCAAGCCGTCATTTGTTCGCATCGATGAGCCCATTGAAAAAGATTATCCTTGCGATCGCTGAGGCGGGTGGAGTCGCGTACGAAGTGGGTGGTTGCGTGCGCGATCAATTGCTCGGCTTAGAAAACAAAGACCTCGATATCGAAGTCTTTCATCTGGAGGCGGCCACGCTTACAAAAATCCTTGCTCGTTTCGGGCGAGTCAATGAAGTGGGCGTGTCGTTCGGCGTGATCAAGTTGCGAACATCGCAGGGAGATGAAATTGACTTTACGCTGCCGAGGCGGGAGAGCAAGATCGGTCGCGGGCATCGCGGGTTTCAAGTCGAGGTAGACCATACCCTGAGCGTCGCGGACGCCGCGCTGCGTCGCGATTTTACGATGAACGCGATTTATCGCAATTTGCACGACGGCACATGGATCGACCCTCATGGAGGCATTTCTGATTTGAAGCAAGGCGTCCTCCGTGCAACCAGCTCGCATTTTGCCGAGGATCCTTTACGCGTACTGCGAGGGATGCAATTCGCATCCCGATTCAATGCAACCATGACCAGCGACACGACCGCTATGTGCCGCTCGCTCAGCCATGAATATTCCACCTTGGCATTGGAGCGAATTTGGAACGAGTGGCACAAATGGGCAACGCGAGCCAAATGCCCGAGCAAGGGGCTGCGAGTGTTGTGGGAGTGCGGCTGGATGGAACATTATCCAGAGATCCTGGCTCTGGTCGGTGTGCCTCAAGATCCTCAATGGCATCCCGAGGGGGATGTGTGGGTTCATACGCTGCACGTGTGCGATGCGGCGGCTCGCATTGCGGATCGAGACCATCTCGATGACGATGAACGAGTGCTCTTGATGTTTGCGGCGCTGTGCCACGATTTAGGGAAACCCGCCACGACACAATGGGTGGATGGACGGTGGCGTTCCCCCGCTCACGCATCGGTAGGCGTACCCCTAACCGAGTCCTTCTTAACTCGAATTGGTTGCCCGAGGCACTTCATCGACGTCGTAGCGCCGTTGGTTGCAGAACATTTGGTCCATGTCCAATCCGAGGCCACCCCGCGAACGGTCCGACGTTTATCGGTGCGACTGGGCAAGGCCTCCATTGCTCAACTGATGCGGCTTGTAGAAGCGGACTTGGGAGGAAGGCCTCCCCTGCCTTGCGAGGTACCCCAATCGTTGATGCGATGGAGTCAGATCGCCGATAGCACCGAAGTCACGCACGCCAAGCCGGAAAAAATAGTGTTGGGGCGGCACCTGCTGGATTTAGGATATTCGCCAGCAAGGTGGTTCGGTCAAATTCTTGAACTCTGCTACCAAGCCCAACTCGATGGTGTATTCGAATCCGAAACGGATGGAATTGCATTCTTGAAATCGGAGCTACACAAGCTCGATATTTGACTGTCGCCAACCGGGAATCAATCCTCGAGACGGAAGCTGACCCCGGGGTGCGCTGGGAATACTTAAAAAAGGAGTGTCGAACGTGCCGTCGAGCAAGATGGTACGCTATCCTTGACTGTTCACCTGAGTTGATCGAAATGCGATTTCCTAAGAATGACAAAGGTAGGATATGGAATATCTCGGATGGATTTTGTTTGCCCTCGCAGTAGGTGCAGCGGCAGGTGTTTCGATTAACATGTGGATCGCATCTCGTCGTGAAGCGAGTTCAACACAATCGGGGAACGTTTCGGAGCTTCTGAAGAGACATTTCCATCCGGTTCCCATGGACGATATCACAATTTCCGAACGACAATTTCCGTTTCGAGTACGAGCCGATTTGCAGCGAGCGATCCACCGACTATTTGGTGATACCACCCGAACTCGACATTTCTGTGGGGTGCGTTGTGAATACTCTCGGGATGGCGTGACTCTTTCGGCTTGCATTGTTGAAAATCCACACTCCCCCACCGATTCAACGCCTCCAGAGTACGAAGAGATAGATATCGGCGAGGGAAAACCAATTCGAGTTCTCAAGAATGGACTCTGGTTACTTGAAAAAGATGGTGTTAATTTCGCAGTCCTTCTGGCGCCTGTCGGCCACTATGGACGAGCAAGTGGGATGCAGTTTCAGATCGCATCACCAAACTCAGAGCAAGGAACGAAAGTCACGCAGGATTTCTTTAGTCACCTCGAAGAATCGATTCTCAAGTCTGAATCCTATCGTGGAAAGATTCTCTCACTTGAGCAGTCGATGCATTCGTACACGGGTGAATCCAACGGGATTACCGTTCACAAACTTCGTTTCGTCGAACGAGGTCAAGTGATTTTGCCTGAGGCCACACTAGCACTTCTGGATCGCAATGTGATCCAATTCGTAAAGCAACGGCAGAAACTTACTCAATTTCGCCAAGCCACCAAGAAAGGGCTTTTGTTTTATGGTCCTCCGGGAACAGGCAAAACCCATACCATTCACTATCTTGCTCGTGCATTGGAAGGTCACACAACCTTATTGATCTCTGCCGAACAAGTCGGCTTACTCAGCGAGTACATGACGCTGGCACGATTGCTTCAGCCTAGTATCGTCGTCATCGAAGACGTCGATCTCATCGCTCGTGACCGGCGTCAAATGAACAGTCCCTGCGAAGAAGTTTTGTTGAACAAGCTGCTCAATGAAATGGACGGACTGAAAGAAGAAGCGGACATCCTGTTTCTTCTTACCACCAATCGCCCCGAAGCCCTCGAAGCGGCACTGGCGGCACGACCTGGTCGTATTGATCAAGCGATAGAGTTCCCACTTCCCGATGAAGAGGGACGGGCCAAGCTCGTGCGATTGTATTCGCAGGGTATTTCGGTGTCCGAAGACGGAATTACCGAGATCACCAAGCGAACAGAAGGTGTGAGTGCGTCCTTCATCAAAGAACTGATGCGTCGCATTGTGCAGTTCCACATTGAGGCGGATGGAACAGGCAATGTCACCCGCACGGACATTGACAATGCACTCGACGAGATGCTTTTCAAAGGTGGAATGCTCAATCTGAAGTTGCTCGGAGCCAAAACGGTATAGCCAGCGGTTGATTTATCTGGATAAGTACATTCGATCGAGGACAGCTTGGCCAGATACGGCCTCCGTGCTTTCGATGAGGTCTTTTTCAGAACAGACCTCGATTCTGTCCTGCAAAAACGAAGTGCTTGAACACAACACTCGTGAGCTATGGAAAACACAAAGGGTTGATACTTGGCATCGCATCGAAGCGAATACGCTGTACATTCTGTTCTGCGAGCAAGTGGTTGGACCGCTGATTGGTTATTGCTAATCGTTTTGCCTGAGACGTTAGAACGAAGAGGAGCACAAACATGAACGATGAGATTCCAACCAACCCCTTCGAAGCGACAGTTCAAATAACGAATGTCGTTCGAGTTCGTGGAAGAGCGAGGGCATTCTTGTTGTCACTTTCATTTGGATGTTATGCTTTGGCAGGCATCCTCTACTTCTTTTCTCAGTCATGGACGTTTTACACACCCTATTCCACTGAAACCACATGGGAATTGTTTTGGCAAGGACAAATGACAATTGAGATTGGCGTAACGTTTGGGATGCTCGCAATGAACGGATCGGTCTTGCTTGGCTCTTTATTTCTGTTGCTGGCACTAATTCCTTGGCGAAAGCGGTCGCTCGGCACCAAGGTCAATTGACTAGATAATGAAAGCCTCAGTCTACCCCATAGGATCGCAACCCATTCATTAGGACGACTGCGATCAGAAGCCAACTCAAACACAATCGCAATTCTTGGAGCCAAAAATGCAAATCGCACGAATAGCCATCTTCTTCTTCGCATTGATTGCTCTCG
>JANODW010000197.1:0-8872 GCA_031412875.1 Pirellula sp.
GCGTTCGTTCGGGTCTACCAGAAGCGAGTGGTGGCGGCCTTGGATTTCTTCGAGGCTATATCCCGTGATCGAAAGGAAATTTGGATTTGCGGTCAGAATGTCGCCGTCCATAGTAAGTTCGATAACCGCTTGCGATCGGTGGATCGAAGCGATCTGGCCCGCGTAGTCCGCGTTGATTTCTCGTTGATGTCCTACTGCCTTCCAGTCGACACGATCCATTTCGAGGGCCGTTCGAATTCCGTCGACGGTGGAGTTCAGTGCGGTTGCAAGCTGTCCGACTTCGTCTTTGGAGGATATGGCAAGCCGTTGGGTAAGGTCCCCCTGGGATACTTTACGAAGCGTGTCGACAACTTGTTGCAATGGTCGTGTGATTCCGCGTGCGAGCCATGCGCCTACGGCAGCAACCACCAGTGTCACTACCGTCCCCGCGATCAAAAAGAAGTTCCGCAGAGAGTAGGCCATCGCTTTCACATCGCTCGCGTTCTGGCGAATCAGGACACTCCAGCCATATCCAGGAAATCCCAACGCCCCTTCGGAGGTTGCATAGCCATTGACTTGAGGGATGCCCGTACGCATGTGTTTTTCGACGGTGAACCCTGACTTTCCTTGGATTGCCTCTTTTGCGCACGCAAGTCCTCGAGCGGCCAGGTTGGCCGAGAGAATGGCTGAGGGATCCAAATCGTCCAGGATCGTGCCATCCTTGCGCAGCACTTGGGTTTCAATCGCCATCGAGTTTTTGGCAGCGCTTTCGCGTTGCTCCGTCATGATCTGTACCACGGTGCGTTCAAAGGAAGCACGGTTGGACCATACTCGAACCACTTTTCCTTGATCGTCGAACACCGGCGCCGAGAAGTTAAGCGAGAGCCCTTTGGATTTCAAGAAAGGTTCCACGGTAGGATCTTTCTGGGCATCACTGAAATAGGTTTCGCCCGCTTTGATCGCCCCGTTCAGGCACTTCTCAAACCATTCTTGGCCACGCACGCTTTGCCCGATCAAACTGGAAGTGTCCAGCGGATTGCCTTCGAAAGTCACTGTATTGGCAGCGATGATTTTTCCCTCGCTGTCGGCGACGATCATGACGTCATAACAACCGTAAATTTTGGTATAGAAGTTCAGTGCGTCGTTGAGATCTTTGATCTCCCCTTTGGCTTGCGGATTGAAGGCAAAAGCCTGAACGTCTCCGTAGCGTTCAAAAAGGTTGCGATAGATTTTGTCAAGCGTTTGCTGTGCGGTGGATTTTAGCAGGGCGCCAGTGGCCCCCACTATCTGCTTGCTCGTTGAGAAGTAGGCGATGCAGCAAATCGTGATCAGAGGTAGCATCGCGATGGAGAGGAAGCACACAATCAACTTGGACTGAATCGATTTAAAACGGAAGTTCAATGGTTTTTGCATGGGGCAAATCTGGCGGAAAGCAATGAAAGGATAGAGATGGAAAGGCTAACGGAATAAGGATTAGAAAACGGTTAGGAGCGGCGCTTTAGTCGGCAATGAGTTCGACGGCCGCTTCGCAGTTAAGCAACAATAAAAGGCGTCCTTCGAGTTTGTAGGCTCCTTGGACGAGTTCTCTTGCGGCGCCTTGGAGCGTGTCAGGCGGCGTTTCAAAGTGTTCGGAATCCACTTCGATGACATCCCCGATTTGATCGACGAGCAAGCTAACGGCGCCATCGTCGCTTCGGACGACGACATTCATCGGCAATTTTCCGGATTCACGAGGCTTCAGTCCCAACCGAGTGCGCAGGTCGATCGCCGTAACGATTTGGCCTCGCAGGTTGATCAATCCGCTCACCGCCAAGGGGGCTTGTGGAACTCGGGTCATTTCCTGGTATCGAATAACTTCCTGGACCGTTTGCGCGTCGACGCCAAAGAGATGTCCGTCCAAATAAAACGTGCACAGTTGTCGGGTTGCGATCATCGTTGGGGCCTTTCTAAGCGTTGATTGGGTCTTGGAAGAAGGAGGGGTCTACCATGCGAATGACGGCTGGCAAATCGAGCAGGTCCGTTACGTGCCCTTGAATGACCGCGGAGTGGGTCAAACCAATCCGATGCGCCGGTCGCAAATGGATCAACTCGGTTTCAACAATGTCGACGATTCGATCGACCACCAATCCAACACTTCGTCCGGATTCGGTATACACGACAACTTCCATCAGGCGTTCGTCGGACGTGTTGCTAGGAACGCCGAGGGTATCCGCGAGGCGAATCAGCGGCAGTATTTCCCCACGATACTGAACAACTTCTTGATGGTCCGCGTGTTCGACCGTATCGATAGCGATCTTTTCTAACCGGGTCACTTGCCCGATCGGGAGAGCGAATCGCCTATCAGGTCCGACCCCTAGCACGAGCAACGTATGGATGAGAGCCTTGTTGGAATCGTTGCGGTCTCCCGAGTCGGTCAAGGTGCGATCGCGAGTGCCAGAGACCACGTGAGCGGACTGGGCGAGTCCCATGACGTCCAAGATCAATGCGACGCGGCCGTCACCCATGATCGTGGTCCCGGAGTATACCGACACATTCTTCAACTGCTTGCTCAACGGCTTGACGACGATTTCCTCGGAATCGTTGATCCTATCGACGATTAGCCCGAACTGGCGATCATCTGCACGCAACACGACAATGTTGACGATATCGTCGTCGAGACCCTTGGGTGCATGGGCGATTCCAAGTTCGTGGCGCAGGTCGACCAGCGGTAGCAGGCGGCCCCGTAAGCGGTAGACTGGGGCCCCTTGGATCCATTCGATTCCTTTTCGCGTTTGTTCGCCTTCGAGCCGAACCAATTCGAGCAGGTTGACTTGTGGGATAGCGTACCGATCGTTGTCGCTGGTCACGATCAGAGCGGGGATAATGGCGAGGGTCAACGGGATTTTGATTTTGATGGTGGTGCCGAGGCCGGATTTGCTTTGCAGATCGACGGTACCACCGATCTTTTCGATATTGGTTTTCACCACGTCCATTCCAACGCCGCGGCCGGAGACATTGGAGACTTTTTCTGCGGTGGAGAAGCCAGGCAAGAAGATCAAATTGCCGACGTCGCGATCGGCCATGCGTGAGACCGCATCCTGGGTCATCAGTCCGCGTTCGACGGCTTTGGCTTTGATACGTTCGAGGTTCAGTCCAGCGCCATCGTCGCAGATTTCAATGTTGACCTGTCCCCCTTCGTGGTAGGCTCGCAGGGTGAGGCAACCTTCGGTCGGCTTTCCTTTTTGTTTGCGAACAGCGGGCCGCTCGATCCCGTGATCGACGGTATTCCTAACCAGGTGGGTGAGCGGGTCTTTGATCGCTTCGATGATCGTCTTGTCGAGTTCGGTTTCCTTTCCTTCCATTTCGATGCGAACTTCTTTTTCGCAGATGGCTGCGAGGTCTCGGACCAGTCGTGGGAATTTGCTCCAGACGGTACCGATCGGTTGCATTCGGGTCTTCATGACTCCTTCTTGCAACTCGGTTGTGATCAGATTTAGTCGCTGGGTGGCACTGTAGAGCGCGTTGTCATTGATCGTGGAATTGAACTGAAGGATTTGATTGCGAGCCAGAACGAGTTCTCCAACCCGAGTCATCAATTTGTCGAGCAATGCGACGTCCACGCGGATCGTGCTATCTGCCGCCGAGCCTTCGCCGTGCACAGAGGAAGCCGGTTGGGCTGCGGAGTCTGTGGATTTGGATGGTGGCGCGTTTTCAGCGGTCTGCGATGGGGTCGCATTTGGTTGCGAAGGTGGTAGCTCTACCGGTGCAGCGGGCGCAGGGAGGGTAGGAGATCGTTCCACACGAACGCTGGCGGGGGCATTTGTTTTTTCGGCGCGCATGCTGCTATTCGGATTAGCCGCTTTCCATTTCATTGCTTGAACCGATTCGATATTGGCGATGAGGTTCGTCATGGGGTCCGAACCGTCGGTTCGATCGGTCTCGATGGATTTCAAGATCCTACGAATGGCGTCGACCGAGCGGAACATGCACTCGCTGACTTCGTGATCCATTCCGAATTGACCGCTGCGAACGCACCCCAGGACATTTTCAGTGACGTGTGAGACACGTTCGAGGGTCGAGTAAGCGAGGAAGCCGGCGGAGCCTTTGATCGTATGGATATTTCGGAAAATGCTGTTCAAAACGGATTCGGATGTTGGCTCCCGTTCCAGAATGAGCAGGTCCCGTTCGACTTGTTCTAAATTGTCGTAGGACTCGACCAGGAACTCTCGCAAGGCTTCATCGGAGAGCACCGCAATGTCCGGTTGGTACAGGGCGGGTGCAGGTGAGGCAGCGGCCAGCGCGGGTGCATCCACGACGGACACGCACGCCTTGGTCGATTCGCTTTCGCCTGTCAAAATAAACTCGAGTGCAGCTAAGTGTTCGGCGACATCCGCCTCGTTGGAGGTTTCGATTTCATCGACAAGGTCCTTTAGGCGGTCGGCCGCTTTAAGGAGGGTGTTGATCACCAATGAAGTGGGTCGAAGCTCGCGGTTACGGAGTCGGTTGAGCACTTCTTCTGCACGGTGCGCCAGTCCGCCGAGAGTGCTCAGGCCCATAAACCCAGCAGCACCTTTGATCGAATGGATGGCACGGAAGACTGTGTTGACCAACGCGACGTCCATGTTGTCGCCTTGCGACTCGAGCGTGAGCAGTTGGTTTTCGATGTCGCAGAGATGCTCCTGCGACTCGACGGCAAATTCCTTCAGCAACTCCGCGTCTTCGTTACTCATGGTCAATTTCCGTCGGCAAATTTATTTGGGTAAGCTGCAATCAAGAGTGGGGGAACAAGATGGAGGATCGCTGCTAGGAAATCGAATTCGTACCATCCCATGCGAAAGCCGACGCAATGATGCAAGTTTGCGTAGGCCGCTATGTTTCTGAGTCGAACTATTACTGAGAAAATGAAACACGCTCATCAGAACGCAGCGCAAACGATCGCTTTTGGTTGTTCTATGCAAAATGTTCGGCAGGATTTTCTGCTTAGTCCGGATTTTCCGAACGGGTTAACCACCATGGTGGGGCGGATTTTTAACTGCAGGAGGGGTTAGTATTCGTGCCGTTAATGCAATTCAACATGCAGAGGCCTCACAGGCGTTAGAGTTGTGAAAACAGTTACAACGTCCTGAAACAAAAACTTTACGAATTCGACAATATCGATTTGACTGTCGCAGTCTGTAACCAACATTTGAAGGTCCAATTTCCAGAAGCTTTGGTTCAAGTCAGCCAAAGTTAAGAGTACGCAAACAGCAGAACGACAAAGAGATCATTATGAAAGTACTAGTAGCCGACGATTCCGGTATCATGCGCAAAATCATCATTCGCTCTTTGAATTCCGTTGGAGTGACCGACATTGTCGAAGCCGCGAATGGTCAAGAAGCGATCGACAAGTTCAAGGTTACACCGGTCGACTTGATTTTGACCGATTGGAATATGCCTGAGAAGAGTGGGCTCGACGTGGTAACCGAGATCCGTGCAACCGGTTCGACGGTTCCGATCATTATGGTAACGACAGAAGCACAAAAGGGCCAAGTGATCGCAGCGATCCAAGCTGGCGTGAACGATTACTTGACCAAGCCATTTGAAGCAGATGATCTTCGAGCCAAGCTGGATAAGTTTGTGGCGGTATAAAGTCCAGATCTAAACTTTTTCCTCACGACCTCCCCAAGCGATCACCTTCACGTTACAAAGCCTCTGCCGCATGACCACTCAAGCACTTCTGAACAGTCTCAACATCTCCGAGAAGCGCGCAAAGCTGATCCAGCCGTTTGCGAATTGCACCAAGGATGTTTTTTCCATGATGTTGAATTGGGAAGCAGAGTTGATTGGAATCCATACCAACGACGGCTTCTTGTCCAAGTATGATTGCAGTGGCTTTATTGGCGTATCGGGGGCTTTGCAGGGATCGATTGTGGTCAGCGTAGACCAAGATGTGGCGTTTGCTGCAGCCGAAGCGTTCCTCGGAACACGACCTACCACGATCACTTCTGAAGTGATCGATTTGGTCGGTGAGTTAACGAACATGATCGCTGGGGCGAGCAAGGATCGGCTAGGAATAGCCGGAATTTCGCTTGGGCTGCCAACAGTGATCGCAGGCAAGGGGCACACCGTGTCCTTTGCCAATAGCGCTCACGTAGAGATCCTCCAGTTCGCCTCGCCGCACGGACGATTGACCGTTGAGATTGGTGTTCGCGGGTTGTCGTAAGCCTGAGAATTCCGATCGGCTCTAGGAATACAATTGGATCGCTTTCACAATGGCATCCATATCGTTCGGGACTGCGATAGCCCGGTTCGCAAAGGAAGCACGCGAAACGCCGCGAGAACCGAGAACTTCGTTGAACTTGTCTTGATCGGTTGTATGGTAAGCGACGGTTGCCGTCGGGTCTTTGAGTTGGTGGCCTGTCAAGATACAAACGACGCGGTCGTCCATCCCAATGACCCCTTGTTGCCTCAGGAGTTTGGCACCTGCGACGCTGGCAGCGCTTGCGGGTTCGCATCCGATGCCACCGGCACCGACTTGGGCTTTGGCGTCGAGTATTTCTTGATCGGTGACCTTGCGAACCACTCCATCACAAAACTCTAGAGCGCGCAAGCATTTTTTCAGGTTGACGGGCCGGTTGATTTCAATGGCGCTGGCGATGGTATCCGCCTTTTGTTTTGCCTTGTCCATTTCGTCGTAGTACCAGCAGGCGATCTCCATCCTCGGTCGGCCTCGGTTCCATTTCAAGTTCCGATGGTTGTAGACAACGTCCAGAGTGTCCGCGCCGGCGGCATTGATCACGGCTAGTCGCGGGACGCGATCGATGAGCCCCAATTGTTTGAGTTCCATGAACGCTTTGCCGAACGAACTGCTATTCCCCAGATTCCCGCCGGGCACCACGATCCAGTCGGGCACCTGCCATTGCAGCGACTCGAGAACGCGATACATGATCGTTTTTTGGCCTTCCAGCCGAAACGGATTGATGCTGTTAACGAGATAAATTCCGAGCTCTTTAGAAACCTCTTTGACCCGGGCCATCGCATCATCGAAGTCACCCGAAATTTGGACGGTCAGTGCGCCGTATTCCAACGCTTGCGAGAGTTTGCCGTAGGAAATCTTTCCTGATCCGATGAAGATCACAGCCTTCATGAGTTGGGTCACGGAGCAATACATCGCCAGCGACGCGCTGGTATTGCCAGTCGACGCGCAAGCGGCCCGTTTCGCTCCAACCATGTGGGCGTGGGTAAACGCAGCGCTCATTCCGTTGTCTTTGAATGAGCCTGATGGGTTCATCCCTTCGTACTGTAGAAACAGTTGCCCTTGTCGGATTCCAACATAGCGAGCAACAGCGTTCGCTTGCTGGAGCAAAGTCTGCCCCTCACCAACGGTAATAACCCGTTCGGCCGGCGCGAATGGAAGCAATTCATGAAATCTCCAAACCCCGCTGTACCGCAGAGGCTCGTGACGGCGGGTCCACATCTTTTCGAAATCGCTCATCTGCTTGGGAACTTGAATCCGGTCCCAATTGTAAACAATGTCCAGCAGATCGCCGCATTGCTTGCAACTCGTCAAGACTTCTTCGGTCCCGTACGTGGCTCCGCAATCGGTGTTGATGCACTTTTGAAATGCCAAATCCGACTTGGTGGTGGCTTGGGGCGGCGAGAGTGCGATTGCCATGATGGTTCGGAGTGGCTATAGGTTGAGGGGAGATGTCCTGCGCTGGCAAAAGGATCGGCATTTTTGCGTCGCCAGCCCTTTCATTTTCGGATTATCCGTTACGGTCGACAAACGGATATTCTTCCCAGCTTATGGAAACGGTATAGTTTACCCCGTATTATTGGATTTCGGAACGAACCTTATTGGTTTCCTGAATGAACATTCTCCAACCCTTCTGATTCGCTACCAATTCTATGGACGATCCCTATGAGGCCTCCAAAAAGCCTCACTCCCCAGGCAAATGGAATGCCACTTCCCAAACGCTTGTATTCGCATTGTTGATGGTCGCTGGCACCTCGGCCGACTTGATGTCCAAGCAATGGGTATTCGCTTGGAGAGGCTTGCCGCAACAGATGCCGCCCTGGTGGCTCATCGAACCGTATGTGGGGATTGAAACGGCGGTCAACCAAGGAGCATTGTTCGGAATGGGGCAAGGGCAAGGCTGGCTTTTTGCAACGCTTTCTGTTTTCGCACTCGTCGGTATCTGCGTATGGCTATTCGTCTTTCGTGCGGCCGAATCGAAATGGTTGCTTGTCGCGATGGGATTGGTCACTGGCGGGATCATCGGCAATCTCTACGATCGGTTGGGCATTCCGACTTTGCCAGGCGATCTGCATGGCGGCGTCCGCGACTGGATCCTTTTCCGATACCAAGATTATGTTTGGCCCAACTTCAATATCGCGGACTCCCTGCTGGTAGTAGGTGCGATAATGCTGGGGATCCATTCGCTTTTTATGAGTCCAAGCGAGCCGAAAAAATCTGAAGAATTAAATTCGGTGGCTTAGACATGTCGCCGCTCACTCGGTTCTTCCACACAGAAGATTCCACGGTGGCTGTTGCCGATTTTGGTGCAGAGGATGGTCATGTTTTGCGAGCTTGTCGGTTCGCATGGCAGGTGCTTGCGCAATGCATTCAAGTCCACTTCAAGGCCTCTGCTTTTTAGTTCCCAAGTGCGAACATTTGCGGTGCGAGCGAAGGCTTTAAGACGTTTGGTATCCAGTGGCAAAACGTCAACCACTCGAAACCAACGAACCATCGGGTGCGTGGTTGGAGTGTTGGAGGTGAGATACCCGCTGTTCGAGCCTAGCAACTGCCATCCATACCGGCGAGCGAACTGCGGGCTCAGTTCTGCGGCGCGAAGGGAGGGATCGTAGTCGGCGACGAAGTCGTATGGTTCAGCGGATACCTGGTCATCCCTGCGCTCCATTTCAACATCGAGAA
>JANODW010000198.1:0-6038 GCA_031412875.1 Pirellula sp.
ACGTTTATTAATGGTTGGGGCGTCTAAATGCGTCGCTAAACATTGCGCATGTGATCCGGGGATTGGGTCTATAGACCCAACCGCCGCGGGCTTGGCAAAGATAAAACGAGTGAGGAGGGGGGGTGGTTGCGAAGAGTCCAATCAGCAACGGCAGTGCAACCTGCGATGCAATCTACAGTTGAAGACCAACACTATTATAGCTGCTTTAGCGGGAACACTGCAACTGGAAGAACCTAGATGTTTCCGCCAGAACACGGGCAGGTATCAAACGGGGCGCGATCCGCCCTATCCACCCGTTACCGCCGTATCTCTCGCCGAAATCGCAGCAATTTTTCGAATGGCGTCCGGCAAAGCTTCACATTCTAGCGCAAATACACGCCGTTGCAGAGATTCGGCCGTGTCCTTTTCTAACACCTCACAAGTGCTTTGCAACAAAATAGGACCGTGATCGTATTCGTTGTCGACGAAATGAACGGTGCACCCCGAAACCTTCACTCCAAAATCGATGGCTGCTTGATGCACCCTCAGTCCATACATGCCCAAGCCTGAAAAAGCGGGTATCAAAGAGGGATGAATGTTGATGACCTTTTTCTCAAAGTCCTTTGGGATGAGGACATGTTGGAGATAGCCACCCATGACAACCAATTCCGCACCGCATTGCCGAATGGGCTCGAATACCTTTTCGGAATGCTCCAATGCGGTCAGCGATTTGCTTTTCGGAACCACCTTGGTCGGGATGCCTGCCGCTTCTGCGTACCTCAATCCGGCGGCATGAAGGGTAGAGCTGATCACCAACCGGAAATCGACTTGCAACGCGCCGCGATCCCGATGCTCAATCAGGTTGCGAAGCGTCGTGCCCCCTCCTGAAATCAAAACGGCGATGGGGAGAGGGCGCTGCATATTGGAAGCTACTTCTTTTTTGATTGGCTAAACTCTCAAGCTCCAATGAAGCACACGCTTGGGTAGCTTTGGTCGGCTGAGTCTACTTGATCTTGCTGGCGTTGCCCGCTTGCCCAAAGGAGATCATTCGCGCCTTGCAGACTTCTTTCATGGCCGTTCTCGCTGGCTTGAGGTAGTCACGTGGGTCGAATTTATCTGGGTTTTCTGCGAGCACTTTTCGCACGGCTCCCGTGATGGCCATGCGGCAATCCGTGTCGACGTTGATCTTTCGTACGCCGCTCTTGATACCTCGCTGGATCTCTTCGACGGGAACGCCCCATGTTTGCTTCATCTTGCCACCAAACTTGTTGATGATGTCCTGCAGTTCTTGGGGAACACTGCTGCTGCCGTGCATGACCAAGTGGGTGTTGGGGATGAGCTTATGGATGGCTTCGATGCGTGACATGGCGAGCACTTCGCCGTCCGGTTTGCGAGTGAACTTGTACGCGCCGTGGCTGGTCCCGATCGCAACGGCCAAGGCGTCGACTTTGGTTTCGGCAACAAAGCGGGCTGCTTCCTCTGGGTCGGTCAGCAATTGATCGTGGCTCAAAACGCCTTCGGCGCCGTGACCATCTTCCGCTTCGCCGCCGCCCGTTTCCAGCGATCCGAGGCATCCGAGTTCGCCCTCGACCGAGACATTCCGCTTATGGGCCATTTGGACCACTTCTTTGGTCACGGCCACATTGTATTCGTACGGAGCTGGCGTCTTGCCATCTTCCTTGAGCGACCCGTCCATCATCACCGACGTGAATCCGTTTTCGATAGCCGAGAGACAGGTGGCGGGCGAGTTTCCGTGATCCTGGTGCATGACGATCGGGATATTGGGATAGAGTTCGACCGCGGCGAGCATCAAGTGGCGAAGGTATGCATCTTGCGAATAGGTCCGGGCTCCGCGTGACGCTTGAATGATCACTGGCGAGTTGGTTTCCTGAGCCGCTTCCATGATCGACTGGATCTGTTCCATGTTGTTGACATTGAAGGCGGCGACACCATAGTTGTTTTCGGCGGCGTGATCGAGGACTTTGCGAAGGGGAACCAAGGCCATTTGAAGACTCTTTAGGAAGGATATAGGAGACGGTGCTCGGAAATATAAAACTCTGGACCCTGTTTTCTCAAACAAGAACGCGTAGGATTATGGGGCTGTTTGCCACCGCCTACAATCCGTAATCCCAGGGACTTGCACGCAAAATTGTGATGGAACAAGACTTCTCCAAGCCGATCCGCAGCGTTGCCAAATTGCAACCGCTTGACAATTACCTCAGCGGAAGTTGGGACGCGCTCGGTGCCGGCGCACCGGTCTTAGTCGCCCTTTCTCAACTTTGCAGCAATGCCATGGTGGAATCCAACGCCGCTAGCACCCTCCAAGCGTCGGATCTTTCCCCCGAATCCAAGGCGATTTTGGTCGCCTCTCGCGAGCGGGGTGTGATCGAAATCAAAGCCGTCAATGCTGCGTTCGAGGCGCCCTCGAGAATGCTCGCGGTTTACATCGAGCTGGACGAATCGCAAACCATTGCCTTCCGGGACCCGCATGCGCCCGAAGTGACGGTCCGCTTTCTCGAGGGGTTTCGCCTCCTCTGCGAAAAAGGTCTGGTCATGCATCACATCCATCGCGACTTTTCCTTGACCCAACGGGGGTTTGAGTTAGCAAGAACCATTTCCAAAGAAGAGGTGCAACCTTGGCTCGACAAGGGTACGGAGTTTGGGCTGCACGACTAGCCATCGGATGCGGGGTCGGGCTGGTCGCGGCGTTCCTGGCCTTCCAGTTTTTCCTGAGGGAGTTTGCTGAAAAATCGAGCACGAACACCGATCTCTCGCGCCCCCATGCGGACGAAAACGTCGGGCCCGTCGATGCGCACCCCCTCGACCCCCTGCTGGATTTCGCGAGAGCCGCCCTTCGCAACCATACAGAAAAACATCAGGATTACACCGCCGTGTTAACCAAACAGGAGCAAGTGAACGGCAAACTCCTGCCAGAATCCAAAATGGCGTTAAAGCTAAAGTACGGCGACCGCATCGGTCCCGATGCCCCAAGAGCGGTTTCGGTGTATTTGAAGACCCTCGAACCCAAATCCCAAGCAGGACGCGAAGTCCTGTGGGTTCAAGGTCGCAATGACGACAAAATCACCGCCCACGAAGCCGGACTGCTCGGCATGCTAACCCTGGAACTCAAACCGGATAGTCGACTGGCAATGACGGGGAACCGATACCCGATCAACGAAATCGGAATCGAAAAACTGCTCGTGAAACTCATCGAAAAAGGGGAACGGGACCGAAAGCTGGGCCCGGCTTCGATCCGCATCACCGAGAATGTCCCTCTGGGAACCAAACCCTGCCGCTTGATGGAGGTGATTCATGAATCCCCTACCGCAACGATTGACGACCAAACGATCGCGTTCGAGTTTTTTTTAGCCCAAATTTACATCGATATCGACCTCATGGTCCCACTCAAGTACGCCAGCTATAGTTGGCCAAAAACAGCCAATGCCCCCCCGGAACTTCTGGAATCTTACACCTACCAAGACCTAGTTCTCAATGTGGGACTTGGCGAATCGGATTTTGATCCCAAGAACCCCGCTTATGGTTTTTGAGGGAAAGCAGGCTTCTCGGATGCTCTCGGCTCCCAATTGCACTAGCCAAAACGCTCTAAGAGGCTGACAATTCTGGACTTAGGCAAGCGGCACGCACGTTTGTGCCAGGGGCATGGGCTTCCCACCTGGGAGGAGTTTTCTTTCATCGGCTGGAACCCCTCTACCACACCATCGCGCTGCATCGAATTGCGCAACCACCATTTAATGCGAGTGACTTGTTAGTGGACCGAAAACTATTTGCATGGCTGCTGATTTGCATCTCCATGTTCTTGCTGTTCAATAGCATGCAGCAGCAACGCCAGAAAGCCCGCGAAGAACAGGAAAAGCAGGCCAAGCTAGCTGAAGTCGCCAGGGAACGCCAAAAGACTCAAGCGAAAGAAGCAGCCCAAAGACTGGCCAATGAAGATCCCGATTTCGCCTTGCCCGAACAGCCGCCGCGCGAACTCTTTACTTTGGGAAGCATGAACCCCAAAGACAACTACCAACTGTTGGTCACGCTGGATAACCAAGGTGCTGCCATCAAACGGATCGAGTTGATGCAGCAGACAACCCCCGGAAAGTTCAAGTTCCGATCGCTTCAGTCGAAAGAACGGGACGGATACCTGGGCTACTTGTCCCTCGAAGAATCCCCATCGTCGCTGGATATCCATACCGTACCGATCGGTTCCGCAGCCGCCAACGCAGTGTGCAAAGAAGACCCGAGCTTGGTCGGCCTCTTGCCCGGCGACAAGATTGTCGGTTGGGACGGACTCACAGGCTTTCCCTCAATCTACAAATGGGAAAAGCGCATGAGCAATCAAGCCGCCGGAGAACCCATCGAACTCAAAATCGCGCGCAAAAAAGTGGCGGTTGTACCTGCCGCAGCCGATGGGGCTGCCACACCCGCCGCTCCCGCCACACCGGGCGAAGCCACACCGGGCGAAGCCACACCGGACGAAGCCAAACCGAATAGTTCTAAACAAAAAGATGAACCGGGGATCGGTGCCGCCGCGCCGGAAGCCGAGTGGACCTTTGCATGCGTCATGACAGAAAAACCTCTGGACGTTTTGCGGGCCGAAGACGACTTCAAGGACGAGCAAGTCCTAGGCAACGACCCCTGGGCCTCGTGCGCCACCACGCTGGCCTCGATCGATAAATCCTCTATCCCCAATGGAGAACGAACCCTATTCGGTTTGGAGAACACCCTCAAAGGACGATGGAATGCCAAGCCGCTTGCTATGACCGAGGGGATGGGCGTTGAGTTCTCTATGCCGCTGCGGTCGTATCTCAAGCTGGCAGAAATCGCAGGCAATTTGGAGTTGGTCAAGCAGTATCGACTGTTCCCATCCAAACCCGGCGATGGTATCAACGACCCGAGCTCGCGACAGCACCACCTGGAGCTCACCACGATCGTTCGCAATCTGGACGACCAACCGCATACGGTGGCGATACGGCAAGAAGGCCTCAACGGCATTTCGCTGGAGGGCTGGTGGTACCCTACCAAGATATCCCCGTTCTTCTTTAGTGCGGCGGGGGCCCGCGACGTGATCGTGAGCGATGGCTTCAAAAGCCATACGCTTTTCCCGACCCGCGAAATCGTTTCGCATGCGATCGGATTTCCTGCCGACCCAGACTTAACGCTGTTTGGCCCTGCGAGCAACCTCGCGTCGCGCAACATCAACTACATCGGCTTGGACACCCAGACGTTTACTGCCGCCATGCTGGCCAGCCCGAGCGAACCTGCCTCGTTGCAAAACCTCCAACGCGGGGCCGCCACGGTTTACAATTCGGTCTACACCGATGCGAACAAACTCCCCTCGTCGAAACAGCAAGCAACCAACGTTGGGTTCTGGTTTGAATCCGACGCCGTTAAGATCGCCCCGAAAGGCGAATGGAAGCAAGCCTACCAAATCTTTGCCGGCCCAAAAGATCCCGACCTCCTCGCTGCTTACAAACTCGAGGAATCCCTCGAGTATGGGTGGCATATCTTCGGCTTCTTTGCAAAGCGGCTTGGTTATATCCTTCATTTCTTCTTTTGGTTGACCTCCAATTTCGGAGTGGCGATCATCATGCTGACGGTGCTGGTGCGCTCTTGCATGTTCCCCGTGAGCCGCATGATGGCCCTCAACGCTCAGAAAATGCAATCGGTTCAACCGCAATTGGCAAAACTGAAAGAGGCGTTGAAGGACGATCCTCGCAAGATGATGGCCGCTCAGCAAATGCTGATGAAAAAAGCTGGCATCAATCAGTTCGCCGGCTGCTTGCCCGCATTGATCCAGTTGCCCATCGTCATCGGTCTGTACCGATGTGTTTCGGTCGACGTCGGTCTTCGGCAACAATCGCTCTTTCCCGGTTGGGATTGGTGCTCCAACCTGGCGGGCCCAGACATGTTTATGGATTGGCATACCTGGATGCCGGAATTCATCGCGGGTCGCGGTTCGGGATGGTTCGGACCCTACCTCAATATCCTGCCGATTGTCACGATCACCCTGTTCATCATTCAGCAAAAGGTGCTGATGCCCAAGGCCACCG
>JANODW010000199.1:0-3089 GCA_031412875.1 Pirellula sp.
ACTTGACTGCAGAGCAACTGAAAATGTCGCTCGCTGAGTCCGTTACTTATCTTCGAGACCTGGTGCTTGGAAGCATTTTGCAAGCAACGCATCTCGAATCAAAGCAAACCAACTCATCCAAACCGCCATCTAATCGATGACTACCAACCCCTTTCACAGGCGTGTTGAACGGCGGAACGCCGGTCACACCCATCCTGGTCATGGTGGGAATTCTCGGCGCGGCGCTCGCGATGATCACCTTGGGCCTGGCGGCGTGGGTCTATTCAACTGTCATATTTCCTTAACAAGCGTTCCTGTATGTATTTGATTAATCGACTAATCGGGTTTGTTCCATTGCTGGTCATATGCTGCCTGATTGTGCTTCTAGAGCAGCGATTCTCGCTAGTCGTAGGTGCATCAATCTATGCGGGTCTGGTCCTACTTGCGACGCTCGCAGGAGCGATGCTTTTGCGATCGTCTGCAGTGGGGCAGTCGAGTTGGCGAAAAAGAGTCGCTGACATGCAGGCGGGACGTTCCGTTCCCATTGATCAGGCGAGAATGACTGACCGAGCGATGCTAGTCGAGCGTTTTGCTCAATGAATTCATGTTCACAGGCAAGATGCCTATGCTACGATTGAACACATCGTGTCGCAGCAAAGTGTTCAAGTGCATACGCAGCGCCTGCGGACCCATCTTGCGAGCCAGTGCAGCCCAATCCGTCGGATTCCAAAAAGCAGCGAGAGATGTACATGGCTCTGCCGATGTTGTACGTGATCAATTCCCGGACAGTTTCGGCTTAGGTGGTTCCTTTTTGGCTCCATGCCGGCAACGGTCGCTACAGAATCGAACTTGCTCCCAAACCTTTTCCCACTTCTTTCGCCATGCAAACGGTCGCTGGCAATAATCGCAAATTTTCTCTGGTAGGTGGGGTTTCTTGTGAGCCATCGTAGGAAGCAAGCGTTAACAGTATTCGGAATTAACGATTCACTGCATTGTAGGTCTATTGCAATCTAGGGGGTATGATGCTTTGAAACCGCGAGTCAATGAAAGCGTGTCGGTATAGGATATCGCGTTCGTATCGGCGAAACAAAGGAATGGATCTTCGTTTGCCCAGTTTGCCTTGAAGTAGTAAAACCCAACAATCCGCAATACCAATTCGGCGGTACCTGACAAAGCAAGAAGCGTCATTAAATCAGCGAGTGCGAGCTGAATTCTTGCGCACTCGACGAATTGATCTCGAAGCCAAGGCGTTCCCACAAGTCAAACTGATGGATTTGTCGCGATTCAAGAACCTGTCGACCCTTTGTTTCGTGCTCGGATTGGTATCCCTTATTGGTTCAATAGCCATATGGTTTGTGACTGAGGGCAAAGCGACGGAATCAAAGGCTCATGCGGAACGCTTTGGTATCTTCGTTGGACTTTGGGCTCCGACTCTTTTTGCGCTTTCAAGCTGATGAGAGCGATGGTGCGGTAGACTGAGAGAAGATTGCCGAAACCAGAAAATCTGGTTGACCAGGGGCAAATTTGTATGTGTGCAGTTACACTAGGTCTGTTCAAATTCCCTATTTTTGAATCCACGCCCTATGTCTGACGTCACTCGAATCTTGTCGCAAATTGAATCTGGCGATCCGTCGGCTGCAAATCTGCTTCTCCCGTTGATCTACGATGAGTTGCGAAAGCTGGCTGCTAGGAAACTAGCGCACGAAAAGCCAGGGCAAACATTGCAGGCGACTGCGTTAGTGCATGAAGCGTATGTGCGGCTTGTACAAGGCGATCGCGAGCAATCGTGGGACAACCGCGGGCATTTCTTTGCGGCAGCCGCAGAAGCCATGCGGCGAATTCTTGTCGACCAAGCCAGACACAAGGAGACCCTGAAGGCGGGTGGTCAACACAACCGAGTCGAATTGTCCGATGTCGAACCAGTCTTTGATTTCCCCAAAGTCGATCTGCTGGCCTTGGAAGAAGCGCTCAAAAAACTAGAGACAAAAGATCATCGGAAAGCAGAACTTGTCAAGCTACGCTTCTTTTCAGGACTAACCAATCAGGAAGCTGCGGCTGTCCTTGGAATCGCTCCCTCAACCGCTGATCTCGACTGGGCTTACGCGAAGTGCTGGCTGCGATTAGAGATTTCCGGAAACACCCTGTAACCCATGTCAGACTGCCGGTTTCCCTCGGCTTTCGGACGCAGCAAATCCGCTTTTCCTTGGATTGTCTTCGTTTCTCCCGCTTCAATAGGCGAAGAAGTGAAAGGCCTATTCAACACATCCGGAAAAATAGTTTTGATTTTTCATCGGGTACTCTCCGCCTGAATCTCGCATTGGATATAGACAGAGTTATTTCCTGCGAGGAATCCTATGAACGGCAACACACTTGACGAAGAAGCGATTTTCAAAGTCGCCTGCCAACTCGCGTCGCCCGAAACTCGCAACGTTTACTTGAAACAAGTTTGCGGTGAAAACACGGCGCTCGCAAAGCGAATGCGGGAGTTGCTCCGCGTGCATTACGAAGAAACAGACTTCCTCGAATCACCTCCCGTTAGCCGCGTAAACCACCCATCTGTCGATTTCCCTATTGCCGAAACTCTCGGCACCCACATCGGCCCCTACAAAATTATCGAACAGATCGGCGATGGCGGAATGGGCGTGGTCTATATGGCCGCTCAAAAAGAACCCGTCCGCCGCATGGTCGCCTTGAAAGTCATCAAGGCAGGCATGGATACCCAGCAAGTGGTTGCTCGGTTTGAAGCCGAACGGCAAGCCCTGGCCATGATGGATCACCCCAATATTTCCAAAGTTTTGGATGCGGGTAGCACAGACACGTGCCGTCCTTATTTCGTCATGGAGCTAGTCAAGGGAGCTCCGATCACCGAGTTCTGTGACATCCACAA
The DNA here is from genome assembly GCA_031412875.1 of Pirellula sp. GTDB lineage: Bacteria > Planctomycetota > Planctomycetia > Pirellulales > Pirellulaceae > JBKCUI01. The sequence continues at coordinate 2,867 of JANODW010000199.1, forward strand.
GCTCGACACCAAGCATCGACTCAAGCTGTTCATCACCGTATGCCAAGCCGTTCAGCACGCGCACCAAAAAGGTCTCATCCACCGCGACATCAAGCCCAGCAATGTCATGGTCGAAATGCATGACGTCACCCCCGTTCCAAAGATCATCGACTTCGGTGTCGCCAAAGCTATCGGTCATCAATTGACTGAGAAAACACTTCACTCGGGCTTCCATCAAATGGTC
>JANODW010000200.1:0-8170 GCA_031412875.1 Pirellula sp.
TTTGCCATTATTCGATCTGCCGCTGCTTGAGCCAGGAATGGCCAAGTCCGGTGGTTCGTTGGCTCCTCCCACTGTTCCGCCCATTCTCCAGCCCACTGCCTTGCAGAGAACGCCTCCGAGTGCAGAGGTTGACCAGAGCGTGGGCAGGAAGGAAGTTTCCTTGCCACCGGAGATCTCCGCATTTCAAAAAATGGAGACTCTCACGCGGCAGATTCGGGAGATGGAGACGGCGGGCCGTCCGGATCAAGCTCGCATTCCAAGCGGATGTCGCGCGATGGATAGGCACCTTCCTCAAGGCGGCTATGCGCGAGGGAGTATGGTGGAGCTGCTTCGGCACAACGCTGGTTCCGGAGTGACCTCCCTTGCGCTATTGATTGCTCGGCAAGCGATCTTGGATGGGAAATATTTGGTGGTGGTCGACCCCGAGCGTCGTTTCTATCCGCCGGCTATGAAGTCGCTCGGTATCCCTCTGGAACGGGTCATCTCATTGCAACCGACCAATCATGCCGATGCGATTTGGGGGTTGGCTCAAGTGTTGCGATGTCCCGCAGTGGGGGCGGTCGTTGCCGAAGTGGGAACATTAGAAGATCGCATCGCGCGCAAATTGCAGTTGGCAACCGAACAAGGTGGAGGGCTAGGTATTTTCATACGCGATGCACTCTCGGCCCGCTCGCAACCGAGTTGGGCAGATATTCAGTGGTCGGTTCGCGCTGCAGCTCCCGAACCGTCCCCCCATTCCCTGGAATGGGACCATCAGGACACGCGTTGGTTCGGCTTAGAATTGACGCGTTGCAGTGGCGGTCGAACGGGTGCACGGATTCACGTGGGTGTGAACGGTCACGGGCAATGGATCGATACGATACCGAACAAGGGGGCTCGCTATGAGCATGCGAGTGCTATGCATCTGGCTGCCCAATTGGCCCAGCCAACGCGTCGCAGCCGCGAAATCGCAGGCTGACCCCCAAGCCGCTCGGACCGCCATGGCGCCCACCATCTTGCACTCTCGCGACGCAAGAAGAGGCCGATTGGTGGCCGCTGCCAATGCGACCGCGCGCGCTTTGGGAATCGTTCCCCAAATGCAACTTAGCCAAGCCAGCATCCTTTGCCCCGATGCAACGCTGATCGAACACGATTTGCAAGAGGACATCGAATCGCTATGCTCCTTGGCCGAGTCCGCGCAATGTTTCAGCCCAATCGTCGGTATCGAACAACTCGACACGCAACCCTGGGCCGGCCGCTCTTTGCACCAACCGCAATCGATCCTCCTCAACGTTACAGGCATCGCGCCCCTCTTTGGAGGCGATGCTCCATTGGCCATAAAAGTCCATCGCTGGATCGTGGCACAGGGATATTGGGCTTCGATTGCAATCGCCGATAGCGTTGGTATGGCTTGGGCGCTCGCGAATTACTCGCAACGTTCTAAACTCGCAATCGACCTTGCTGACTTGGAACGCACAGGCTGCTCCAACCACTTGGTGCCGACCATCACTGTCTTCGAAGCCGGGAAAGAAATTGGGATTGCAACCTACCCACTTCCTATCGAAGCGCTGCGGCTGGACCAAGCGACCGTCAGCAAACTGCACCGGCTTGGGATCCGCAAAATTGGACAACTGGTTGAATTGCCGCGGTCTGGTTTAGCCTCGCGTTTTGATGAGCAACTCCTCCTCCGCGTGGACCAGACGCTCCACCATCGATTCGAACCGATCCACACGCTCCACGCTTCTCCCGAACTTGCAATCGAAGAAAGCCTAGAACATCCCACGCCTCTCCGCAGCACCATCGATGCCATCGTCAACGAACAAATACATCGATTGACGCGTGTTCTCAAAGGGATTGGACACGGGGTCGTTCGGCTGGTCTGCCGCATCGAAATGGAGCTCAATGCCATCCCTATTGAGTCTGATATCGAAAACCAAAGCGACAAACCTCCGCCCGAAGCGCGCGTGTTTCAAATTGGCCTCTACCAACCATCCAATGATCCCGAACACTTGCTCTGGCTGCTCACGGGCCAACTCGATGCTCATTATTCCAAAGGCCCAAGCCACTACTGGGCGCGATCGATTTCCGTGCAAGCAACGTTGACTGCCCCGCTGACGTGGCAGCAAAACGACTTGTTTGATCGGCACATCACTTTCCATAGAGATGCCATCGCGAAATTGGTCGATGGACTCAGTGCACGCTTGGGACGCACGGCTGTCGTTGCACCTGCCATCGTGCGTGACCCACAACCTGAACTCGCTTTCTCCTGGCGTCCACTCACGGGCTGGAAAAAGGATGGCACCGCGCAACAAACCAAACGGAAACTCGCCGAGCGCAAACTGGCCCGCGCACCCAAACGCGATTTTGCAGAACAACACGGTATGGAACCCACCCCAGACGAACTTTGGCGCAGGCCGATGCGATTGCTCCCACCCCTAAAACCGATCGATATGCAACGCGTTGACCAAAATGGAGCTCCCCTCCGCGTCGTCTATCAAGGGTCCCCCCTGGATGTCAAACGTGCTATCGGACCCGAACGAATCGACACCGGATGGTGGCAAGGGGTAACGCAACAACGCGATTACTATCGCATCGCTCTATCCACAGGGACCTGGCTTTGGGTCTATCGCGACCGACGCGATCAACATTGGTACCTGCACGGCGAATTTGACTAGGGCGAGCGGCAGGCTCATTTCTACCGTAGTTTGGGTGTAGTTTGGGACCTTTGTCCCGTCCGTTTGTTCGTTCGGGACAATGGTCCCAAACTACATAGAAACGCAGATTCGACCCGTTTGGCAAGATGGCCTTGCATGGCCACTCGAATTTCCAGTACTGTCCGGCATGAGGATGCCGAACATGCAAGACAGAACCGTGAGATCGCACTGGCCGTTGGGCCGTGTCACCTTGCTTGCAGTGACGCTACTAAGCTCGTTTGGCTGCCACATGACTGCACCCATGCATACATGGAAAGCCTCCCAAGTGTCCAAATCGGGACTCGTTCGAGTGGCTGTGGCTCCGATCGGTGGCAACCCTAGCTCCGTAGAACGCTTGCAAAATGCCATGAAGTTGGCACAGCCCCAGCCCAATCCCTTGGTGGTGGCGTTGCACCCCGTTGAACTAGAGCAGACCGGTGGCATTCAACTGGTTTCCTTCGATAACCAACCGAACGAAATGGCGACGTTGAGCGCAGCCCGCCGCGCTGGCATGGACTACCTTCTCCAAGGGCATATTCAAAGCGATCAACTGGACTTGCCTCCTCCCGATCCCAAGGAAAAGAAAAAATTCAGAATCTTTAAGCCCAAAGAGAAAACCGAAAGCCTCGTTGTCCATTGGATGGTGACGGACGTGAATAGCGGTTTGAAAATTAAAGAGCAAACCATCGCCATCGATCGCGATCAAGCGGAAAAGAAGTATCCGGATTTGAAAATGCATACCCCCGGCGGGGACGGCCGTGTGCTGATGGCATCGGCCCGTCAATCTTGGGCACTGGTGGCTCCTACCAGCGAACCCGTGGATGCATTGCTTGACCTGCCGTGGTTCGCGTTGGGCTCCTCTCAAGTTCGCAAAGGGAACGGTTACGCCAAGCAAGGACGGTGGGATCTCGCCGAAGTGGAATGGCAAGAAGCAGCTTCCTTGCACCCTTGGAACACCGCCGCCTGGACCAATTTAGCACTGGCTGCCGTCGCCAAAGAGGACTTCCAACTCGCGCGCGATCGCCTCAAACATGCCAACACGTTTTTGCCGGGCGATTCGACTTTCCCGACGTTGATCTGGATTGAACAACGCCAACGCGAATACCATCAGTCTCTCAATCTGCCACCCCCCGAAACAGGTTGGTCGCTCGCAGAGGTCCCCAAGTCGCCGCTTCCTCATGACCTCCCCCCGACCCCTCCCCGCGATCTCAATGGAATGCCATGGTGGACTGCAGTCCCGTTCATTCCACCGCCAGGTTGGACTTGGAAGCAATGGCTGACGCAGCCAATCGTTCTATAGAGCAGGACGATTTTCCGGTCCTCGCATGCTATACTAGTGATTTTGGGGCGCGATCGTCCGCCACCTCCCTTCCTCGATTGAAATACTATGCCCGTAGCTCCCGCCTGGCAAACCGAAGACCGTCCGCCACGCATCTTGATTGTGGACGATGACTTTGAAATTGCTGAACCTGTTAAGTTTGCAATGGAAAAATTAGGGTATCAAGTCACGCACATGCCGGACGGAAACCGAGGCGTCGCGGCGCTTGATACCGTCAATCCCGATCTGATGGTTCTGGACATGATGATGCCAGGACGGAGCGGATTCTTGGTGCTCGAACACCTCAGGAGTACCAAACGAGCCCACGTTCGAGTGATTATGGTGACGGGCAACGAAGGGGAACGGCATCAAGCGTACGCGAGAATGCTCGGTGCCGATGACTATATGCATAAGCCATTTGCTATGGATCGGCTCGTGCAACGTGTTCAAGAACTTTTATTGCAGCCGTTTCCGGACGGAGAACCCGTTACCGAAAAGGAAACAGAAGCATCATGAACGCGATTCAGCCGCCGGTCCAACAGGTTTTCTCGGTCATGTGGACAGGCGATATCCATGGGTGTTTGGAACTGATTGACCAAACGCTATTGCCCATGCAATTCAAAGTACTGTCCATTGCATCGATTCTCGACGCTTTCGAAGCGATCACGATGCTTCGGGTTCGCGGCGCGCCGGCCATCGGAATCGCCGCTGCGTACGGTGTCGTGCTGGGGGTTCAACAGTCTGTTCGAGACAGGGCTTCGATCGATCAAGCCCGCCTAGCTGCCTTGCACGCTTGCGACTATTTGGCGACCAGCCGACCGACCGCCGTCAATCTGTTTTGGGCCTTGGATCGCATGCGCGGTGTGATCCATCGCAACCCGAATATTGCTGGCCCAGAGGAGTTGGCACGCTCGCTGCTGCGCGAAGCAAAGCTGATTCACGACGAAGACCGACGCATGTGCCACGCCATCGGCGAGTACGGAGCCCAACTTCTCGAGGACAACTCTGGAGTTCTTACCCACTGCAATACCGGTGGCCTTGCAACATCAGAATACGGGACCGCTCTGGCCGCAATCTTCACCGCCCAGGACCAAGGAAAGAATTTGCACGTCTACGCTGACGAAACGCGTCCCTTGCTCCAAGGTTCGCGACTGACCGCTTGGGAGCTGCAACAACGCAAAGTCCCTTGCACGGTCATTTGCGATTCGATGGCCGCTCAAGTCATGCGTGAGGGACGTGTTCAAGCGGTGATCGTCGGTGCAGATCGCATCACGGCTCGCGGCGATACGGCAAACAAAATTGGTACGTACGGGGTCGCAGTGCTGGCCAAGCACCACAACATCCCTTTCTATGTCGCGGCTCCAAGAAGCACTTTTGACCTAAGCATTGTGCACGGCAGCGATATCCCTATCGAACAACGCAAAGCCGAAGAGATCGTTTTCGGCTTCGGCAAGCAGACGGCACCCACAGGTGTCGATGTCTACAATCCCGCGTTTGATGTGACACCCGCCGAATTGATCACGGCAATCATCACCGAGCGTGGCATCATTTCGCCGGTCGATGAAGAAAACGTGCGAGGATGCGTCGCGTCTGCAAAAGAGAGTCTTGCACGCACCTAATGGCTTGAGTTGGAACCCCTTTTCGAAAGCGCCCTTATCATGCAAAAGCAATTTGTTCTTCAATGGCTCATAATTGCATTGTGTCTCGCTATCGGAAAGGCGACGCCCGCATTCGCAGTGGCTCAAAAGATGGAGGTGACTCCGGCAAACGTGGAGGCAGCCATCGATCGATGCGTCAGTTATCTGGCGCGCGAGCAAAAAAAAGATGGCCAGCGAACAGGCGCTTGGGCTGGAGCCGAATCGTTTGGAACAGGCCAAACTTGTTTGGTGACTCTGGCGTTAATCAGCGCGGGCAAGACCCCCAATTTCCCTGCCGTCAATCTCGGCTTGCGGCATATTCGCGCCCACAAAAAACCGAGCAAAACGTATGAAGCCGCGCTCCAGGTTATGGTGCTGTGTGCCGCCGAGCCTACCAAAGACATGGCGCAGATCAAGGAAAATGTGGAGTGGCTGGTTAAGGTTCAATCCAATAGTGGCGGCTGGGGGTACGGCGATAGCGGCGGAGGAGACGAGTCCAATACCCAATTCGCAGTCCTTGCGCTCTGGGAAGCGAGCAAGTTAGGAATTGAGATTCCCAATCCAAAACGAGATGACAACAAAACGGCCTTCGAAGCTTGCCAAGCCTATTGGCAAGGCTGCCGCATGGGGAACGCATGGGGCTACATGGGTCGCGGTCCGACCGGCAGTATGACCTGTGCCGGGATCGCATCGTCGATCATTTTGCAAGACGTTGCAAACGGTCGCGATGCAAAAGCCACCATCGATCGGATCCAATGCTGTGGCTCTCAAATCGAAGGTGCAAATCCGAAAGAGAATATTGAACTCGCGTTTCAATGGTTAGCCAATAACTTTGCAGCCAATCGCAATCCCGGCGAAAACAACTACACACTTTATTACCTCTACGCCCTGGAGCGAGTGGGGAGATTGACCGGACAACGATTGATTGGTCAAGAAGACTGGTATCGCAAAGGCGCAGAGTTCCTTCTCCAATCCCAATTGACCGGCGGATCCTTTCGCGATGGCCTGGACGAAGTGACCTCGTCCGCGTTGGCTCTCCTTTTTCTCAGCAAAGGCAAACGGCAAGTCGTCATCGGCCAGTTGCAATATGGCAACGACAACGACTGGCAACGCCACCGTCGATCGATCCAGCATTTGACCGGCCAAATCGAAACGGTTTGGAAGCGAGAACTCTCTTGGCAAACGGTGCGACTAGACAAAGCGGATTTGAGTGCGTTGCTGGAGACCCCCATCTTGTTTATCAGCGGAACTCGCGAGTTCAAACTGACCGATTCGCAACGCAACCTGCTCAAGGAATACACCAACAACGGAGGCTTCATCTTTGCGGAAGCATGCAATGGGGATGGCTGCAAAGGAGACGAGTTCGATAGATCATTTCGTATGGAAATGGAAAAAATCTTCGACAAGCCGCTTCAGAAATTGCCACCATCGCATCCGATTTGGGCAGCCGAAACCAAGGTGGATCCCAATGCGTTGCCAAAAGACTTTTGGTTGTATGGCCTGGACTCCTGCTGCCGAACGAGCGTGGTCTACTCGCCGATCAGCATGTCCTGCCGTTGGGAATTGGCGCGTCCCTATGGCCCCAAGAAAGCGTTTGGTCCCGCTGTCGACGGCGATATCTTGAACGCGGTCAAGATCGGTATCAACGTCGCGGCCTACGCAACGGGCCGCGAACTGAAAGACAAACTCGATGCCGTCCAAGTGGTACAAAAGCAACGAGAGCGGATGCCGCTCGAACGAGGCTCGCTGGCGATCGGTAAAATCAATCACAGCGGCGGCGCGGACGATACCCCCAAAGCCGTTTCCAATTTGCTCGACTTTTTCCGCGTTCGAACCCAGTCGCTCGTCGAAAGCAAAACACCGTTGGTCTCTCTCGACAAAGAGGAACTAGAAAAGTATCCGTTCCTTTATATTCACGGCAGGAACAAGTTCACGTTTTCGGCCGAGGAATCCAGTGGCCTGCGGAAACATTTTGAAACCGGTGGGTTCGTGATGGGCGACTCCATCTGCGCATCTGCAGAATTCACTGAATGCGTTCGCAAGGAATTCTCCAAAGCATTGCCCGATTCCCGATGGCGCATCGTTGATCCCAACGAACCGTTCATGCAAAAAAACAATCAAGGCAATAACGACTTAACGAGCGTGACGTTGGTGGACCCCACTTCGCAAAAAACAGATTTGAAACAAGCCAAGCGAGAAGGCCCCGCCGAAATACTCGCTTTGGAATGGAAGGGCCGAACCGTCATGCTGTTTTCTCCCAACGATATGAGCTGCGCGCTCGAAAGCAAACATTCCATGCAGTGCCGCGGGTACATCCGCCAAGATGCCTTCCAAATCGGCTTCAATATGCTCCGCTACGCGCTGTCACTCACCGACTAAGCACCCGTGGGTCGCTTTTGCCGAAAGCCGTAGTTTGGGACCATTGTCCCGAACCAACAAACGGACGGGACAACGGTCCCATCCTACACCGCCCGACTACAAAGCAAACGCGATAGGCTGAAACACACCAGCCGTAGTTTGGGACCATTGTCCCGAACCAACAA
>JANODW010000201.1:0-5633 GCA_031412875.1 Pirellula sp.
AGGGCGCATCGACCAGCACGGCATCGAACGACTTCTGCAATGGACCAGCGAGTTCATCCGGATCGCAATTGGAAACGGCAAAACAGGGATGGCCCACCCTGGCCAGCGAGTACTTCAAAACATCGACTCGAGAGCGAATACTCTCATTGGCCAAAAGAAAACCGTCGTGGCCTAGCCGTTCTGCGATCGCCGATGCTTTCCCTCCCGGCGAAGCGCACAAATCGCAAATCTTATCCATTGCCTGGGGTGCTAACAAAGCTAACGGCAGGAGCGAACCGGCATCCTGAATGTAATAATCTGACGTTGCGTAGTTCAGGAACGATGCAGGCCTCAAACGCGAGTCCTCAAGGAATCGGCCCCATGCATACCACGGTACTTCCGAGACCGAAAACGGCAGAGCCGGTTCGGGACGATTGGCATGGAGGCGTATGCATCGATCGCTGTAACTGGTCAACGCTTTTCCAAATGCATCGAGCTCGCTCGCCGGCAGGAGTTGATTCGCGTTCATGTCTGAGAACGGATCAATTGAGAGGCCCGGACTCGGCGAACCGGACACGACGGCAACGCATCCAAAAACGTTTGTCCGTAGGCTTTCGTCGTCATACGCGGGTCGGTTACCACCACGATTCCCGAGTCGGTCGCGGTGCGGATCAAACGCCCAAAACCCTGCTTGAATTTGATCACCGCTTCGGGCAACTGGTAGTCTTGGAAGGGATTGCCGCCGGCTTTGCGAATCGCTTCTAACCGGGCTTCCAATAACGGATGGTCGGGCACGCTGAACGGCAATTTGCTGATGATAACCAACCGCAGGGCATCGCCGGGTACATCCACCCCTTGCCAGAAACTCTCCGCGCCAAAGAGCACACCCCGCGGGTTTTCCTTGAACGCCTGAAGCAATTGATTGCGAGGCATCCCGTCCGCTTGCGAGTAGATGGTCAAGTCATGTTGGTTCATCCAGGGAGTGAGAGCCGAACACGTTTTTCGGAGCATATCGTAACTGGTGAAAAGCACAAACGCGTGGCCATCGCTTTGACCGACGAAGTGCTTGAGCACCGGAATGATCGCCTCCTCGTACTTGACTTTGTCCAGCGACGGGTCCGCGATCTCCGTGATCAAATGCAACTCGGCCAGTTTGGGATAATTGAACGGGCTACCGACCTGCAGGGTCTTGGACCCAATCGCTCCTATGCGACCTTGAAAGAATGCAAAGCCCTTTGCTTTGCTCTGGCCTGTCGCGACGGTCGCGCTGGTCATGATCACACTTTTTACTTTGCGAAATAGATGCTCGCGCAGGTGGCCTCCGATGTCCAGTGGGCTGCTCCTCATCGTGATTCGCACCACGTTCCTGGACTGCATTTGCCTGGTCTGCTGCTCAAGCCAATAGACCGAGTCGTCGACTTTCTGAAGCAGCCATTGATCGACGCTGGCGGCAAGCGAACTGAGCCGTTGGCTTGCAGACATCATTTCCAATCGGCTATTGGCGTCTTTGAGTTCCTGCCCGTAGCGCTCGAGTTGCTCGGAAAGCGATTGCAACCGTTCGGCCAGGACCGAGTTGATCTGCAAAGGAGTTCGAACCCGCCCATTTGACTTTTGCTGTGACAATTGCCAACCGGCGAGATCGGCGGTCAAATCGTCCATCGATTCCATGCAACGGTACGTATCCTGGGTGAGTTGTTTGAGCCCTAGCGCGACCAAGATCCCTTTTTCGGTTCGCGGATTGTAAAGCTTCCTAAGCGTATAATCGATCTGCGAGTTGCTGATCTGCAAACCCAAATGATCGCCGGCCACCGATTCAATGGTATGGCACTCATCGAAGATGACCGAATCGTATTTGGGTAGAATGCCGCCACCCTGAGCCCGCAATGCGAGGTCGCTGAAGAAGAGCGCATGATTGACCACGAGGATTTGCGAATTTTGGACGCGCCGCCTCGCTTTGTAGTAGAAACAGGATTCATGATGATTGCACTTTCGTCCCATGCAATTCCCGGAGTCGCTGGCAACTTCATCCCAAACATTGCTGGGTGGACGAAAGGCCATGCTGCTCAGCGAACCGTCGTCGGTGGTTTTGGACCAATCCTTGACGGAAGTGAGATGGTCATGATCTCGCTCATTGCTCCACAGGCTGATCGAACGGGTTTCCGCCAGTTCAAGCCTGCGTTTGGAAATATAGTTACCTCGCCCCTTCACCAAAACGCTGGTGAACTCGCGAGGAATCACCGCCTTGAGCAGAGGCAGGTCCTTGGAAATGAGTTGCTCTTGCAGACTAATCGTATGCGTGCTGACAACGATCCGCTTGACCGAATCTTCCTCTTCCTCGCCATCTTTTCCGGGTTTGCGCTTGTCCTTGGCCGCAGAGTCCGGCTTGGCATCCATGGCCATGGAATTCTCCGCCGAGGTCGCATGCAAGATGGCCGGTACCAAGTACCCAAAGCTCTTGCCAACTCCCGTCCCTGCTTCGACGATCAAATGATTGCGGTTGCGTAGAGCGTTGCCCACCGCTTCGGCCATCGCCATCTGTTCGTTGCGATGTTCGTAGTTTTTGATGCGCCGCGAAATGCTGCCATGGGGGCCCAAAATCGCATTAATGTCCAACTCGCCCATCAACCTACGCTTCCTCAAGAATTCGCAGGACAAACGGATTGCTGGTCCCATGCGACTCGCCCCATTGTAGGGCATGGTGTCTCGTGTTGGCACCGCAAAAAAACCCGGTTTTGTACTACGGGAAGGCGCGCTTCCCGTGCAGCAACCAACCCAAGGGCGTGTAACGCACAAATACCACATAAGTTGCCAGGCATGGAACCAACGTACCCACTACCACAACAACCAACTTGACCGGCCAAGCCCACGCCAGCGGCACAAGCAAAGTCTGCAAAAAAATTGCAATCGGAAGATGGACCAGATAGACACAGTAAGAGGAATCGGCGATAAATCCGAGCAAGGGGCTTTTTCCCGCCAGATAGCGCTGACCTAACAACAAGCACACGATGGTCAGCAACACCGACAAATACGCAGTAAGATACGCTTCCAAAACCCGAATCCAGAGACCCTGTGTTGCCCCCCGCTCGACGATAGCTTTCAAATCCAATACGGGCATCAGCGTGTAGTACCCCAGGAACAGCAAACCACCCATTGCCAACAGCAACCAAACATACGGGCCTAGAACCTCCAAGCCTTTCTCTCGCCCCCTCCATTGCCAACCCGAAACAAAAAACAACCCATAAAATGCAAACGGCCACCATTCCGGGACAAAGGATTCCGGAGCCGCCATCGGTGTCCCTCCAGCCATCGCGCCCGGCACCAAAAGCAGCGGGCAGAATAAGAGCTCAACGGGACGTCGCAACAAAACGTCCACTCGCATCGGCTTGAATTTGTACAACAGCGCTCCCAACGCCGAGAAAGCCACCAGATAGTAGACAAACCACAAGTGCATGGTCGTCAACGTTTCTCGCTTTTGAGTCCCCGCACTATCCTTGACCGCCTCCGCAATCATTCCCATCAGCCCGCGAGGTTCCTCCAAATAGGACAGCGCGAAAATAATGACAACCGTCATCGCGCCCAATAGAAAAGGATAAAAAAGCACAAACGGAATCACCAAGCGCAAGCATCGATTCCACACAAAGCGCCCCAACCCCTTGCGCTCAATGACCACCTTGGCAAAGTAGCCAGATAGGAAAAAGAACAAACCCATTCGAAACAAATGGATAAACCAGATGCTGGCATCGACGAGAACGCTCGCGCTGCGATCGGTAGCCAGCCAGACCGTTTGAGCCGGCTGTGCGTATGCAAGCGCTGCATGCAAGAACACCCCGAGCAACATGGCCAGCGCACGCAAGTTATCTAAATAATGGATTCGCTGCGTCGCAGGCCCCGTCCGATCGTCCTGGATCGCTGGGGATCGGTCCAGTTGAGATCGGTCCCACGCAAAGGGCTCCAGTTGAGATTGGTCTAGCGGTGCCACCCTCTACACCACGTCCCGTTTGCGAGTCTGAAAAAGAAATGCGGCAACGAGAGCCAACAGGATAAAAAGCAGTTCCCAACCGATGACCTGCAACAGGATACTTGGCCAAGTCAGAACGTCGCTCTTACTGACCGCTACAATTTCTTCAATCGCGAACAGCTTCATCAGGAAAACGTTTAAACATACGTTGCAGCCGACCATGACGCAGATCGTCCAACCGACGGAATCCGAAACCACGGCGGTTACCAACTGCAGCATGAATGCACTCAGCAAAAAGAAAAAAATGGCCGTAAGCACCGCGACGTTCCCCTGCTTTCCCAATACAAACGTAGCGATGGTCAAACACGCGAACATGGAAGCCCAGGGGATCAAATAGGTTGTCAAAACGACCGAGATCTTGCCGATCGAATAGTCCAGCAAACTGATCGGCAAGCTCATTACAAACAGCTTTGTCTGATCCGTCGTTTCCGACAAAAGAAGGGTACCGATCAAATGGATTCCTGCCGCAATGGCAACCGTAACCACCAACAGGAATCCTACAAAAGTGAGCGTGGGGTTGGGGATGCAGGCCAATCCTACCGATGCCATCCCAGCCGCAAAATACGCAAACAAATAGCGACGACTAAGAAACAAATCCTTCAGAAACAAAATCCGAATCGCCTGCAAATTCATGACGAACTCCTCTCGCGCCCACGCATTACGGAACTAACAAAAATCTCTTCCAGCGTCATCGACTCAACCGATTCAATCGCGCCTCCAGAATCCTTCAACTCGGCGAGCACACGATCATGGAAATGGCTACAGGACAGCACGTGCAAATTCCGATGGCACGACTCCAATCGCAATCCCTCCACACCAGGCGCTTTCCAGCCCTCAGGCGCATGCAGTTGGATGCGCTTCCACTTTTCGAGAAACTCATCTCGGTAACTCGATGCGATCACCTGACCACGGTCGATGAATGTAATCGAGTCACTGATTTGCTCCACGTCTTGCGTGTTGTGCGAGGAATACAGAATGGTTCGGCGATCGTCCTCGACCACGCGCATTAACTCCGTCAAAATTTCATGCTTGGCGACAGGATCCAATCCGTTGGTAGGCTCGTCTAGGATGAGCAGCTTGGGACGGCGAGCAAGGATCAGTAGCAACATTGCTTTGACGCGCTGACCGTGCGAAAGCCCCTTGACCACCTGTTGCGAAATCAATCCAAATCGCTCCAGCAACTGCCCTGCGTATCCCTCGTCCCAGGAAGGGTAGAGCGACCGTACAAACTGCATGTGCCAACCAATCGATTCAGGCTTGTACAACCGCATATCATCGGAAAAGTATCCGATCTCTTGCTTGGCAGTCGCTTCGCTGGACGAGATACGCATACCCAATGCGGAAACGGAGCCGGAATCAGGCTGAACCAATCCCATCAAGATTCTCATGGTCGTCGATTTGCCCGCCCCGTTCGGACCAATCAAGCCGGCAACGGTCCCACGCTCCACCGAAAAATCAATATTCCGTAACGTAAAATGCTTATAGGATTTACTCACATCGATCAACGATGCGGCTAGTCCAGCACCCGATGACACATCCATTTCCGTCGTCATTTGCCACCCTTGTGTATTTGTTCGTAGACCTCGGCAATACGCCTTTGCATTTCGGTTTTAGACTTCCCCAGCAGCAGGCCGAG
>JANODW010000202.1:0-3205 GCA_031412875.1 Pirellula sp.
GTCGAAGATGGAAACGGGATCCGATGGGGTGTTGCCGGGAATGACCCGCGTCCCGAATCGCGATTGGGGACGGCTGAGAGACCAGCGCACGCAAGATGCGGTCGAGGGACGTCGCGACGCGTTTGATCCCGAATTTGACGAGGCAATCCAAGCGTACTATCGGGCGCTCGGGAATCGATCAACGGGAAATCGTTGAGTCGGAACGCAGTCCCTTTCTTTCCGAACCGCGTTAGAATGGTGTTCCGTTTCTTATCGCTGCCCTCCGTACGTATCTGAGTTTCAATCAAAGTGTCGCTCGAATTCGAAGTCATCGGCCCTTACAAGATCATTCGAGTCCTTGGCCAGGGCGGGATGGGAACGGTCTATCATGGCGTTCATAGCAAGACAAATGACCCTTATGCGATCAAGGTGATCAACGCCAGCATGGCCAAGCATCAGCGATTCCGCAGACGCTTTGATGCTGAGATTCAAACGCTGATCAAACTGAAGCACCCCAACATTGTCCAGCTCGTTGGGTTTGGTGAAGAGCGAGGTTTGCTTTTTTACTCGATGGAATACGTCGACGGGGAAAACCTGCAGCAGCAGCTCCGGCGCGAAAAAAAGATCGCTTGGGAGCGGGTGGTCGACATTGCGATCGAGATTTGTTCGGCGCTGAAACATGCGCATGACTTTGGCGTCATCCACCGCGATCTGAAACCGGCGAATCTGATGATCAATTCGCAGGGCAAGGTGAAACTGACCGACTTTGGGATCGCCAAATTATTTGGCGCGATGGATTCCACCATCGAGGGCTCGGTGCTTGGAACGGCCGACTTCATGCCGCCCGAGCAGGCAGAAGGAAAAGTCGTCTCGATTCGGAGCGATCTCTATTCGCTGGGCAGTATTTGCTACGCCGCGATTTCGGGCCGCGCCCCTTTTGGCGGCAAGAACATCCCGGAAATCCTATTCAATGTTCGCTACGGCACGTTGAAGCCGCTCGCCATATTAGAACCTACGGTTCCCAAAGAACTATGCGATCTCATCGATGAACTCTTGCGCCGAGAACCGTCCATGCGCCCTCCCACGGGATTGGTCGTTGGCAATCGATTGCAATCGCTGCGGCTCGGGTTGGCCATGCGAGCGAAAGAAAAATTGCAGGAAAGGCCCGAAGTTCGAAACTTGAAAGAGATGACTAGCATCGACATGAATGAAAATGAGTCGCTGCTGGACGAGGTCAAGTCGATCGCTCCCCACGTGGGTACCGTTTTGGAAGCGACGCAACACGAGCGATCTGCTGCCGAGGCCATCCCTTCGAAATCCAAACTATCCGTCGCCGGTCCCAACGACAGCACCCGCGTCGCGTCCACCCATTCGGAATTCGAATTGAGCGAGCAGCCCAGCGGCATCGAGCACATGGGCAAAACCAACTTCACCGAAGTTCAGGAGGACGACAGGCGCAGGTCCACGATCACCTTTGGAGAGAGTGAACCCCTTTCACCATGGACGCAATGGATCAGTGTCGGAGGCTTAGTCGCAACACTCATCGCATGTGCCTTTGGGATTTTTTGGTTCTCGCAAGCTCCTTCGGCGAATCGGCTTTATCAAGAAATCGCGGTGGCGATGGATGCAACCGAGGACGAACAACTGCTGGCGATTGAACCGACGGCGGAGAGATTTAAAGCGCTGTATCCCGGCGACCCGCGTTGCGAGGACGTGGACGCTTTGTTGCGCGAAATCGACTCCCTCCATTCCATGCGCCGGTTGCAACGCAAAGCCCAGCGGGGTGGTACGGACCAATTGGACGCAGTGGAACAAGCGTACCTGGAATGCATCAAAGCCCAGTCGATCGATTCGGTGTTAGCACAGCGAAAGCTCAATGCCATGACTACCGTTTTTGCCGCAAACGTCAAATTGACGCCCAGGCAAATCGAAATCGTCAACCAAGCAAAGCGCATGGCCGACAAGTTGGCAAAGGAAGTGAAGCCGGCTCGCAATCCGGCGATCGAAGCCTTAGAGGAACAAATGACCTGGGCTGACGCAAATCTTGCACCAAGCACCCGAGCCGAATGGCTCAAAGGGTTCATCGAACTCTTCGAAGAAAAGGTTTGGGCTCGCGAGTTGATCGCGACGGCAAAACTCAAGCTGTCAGCCATTCAAAACGCGAATCCCTAGTTCTGCTAAGAAACCGTGCTACGATGCTTTTGCGCGCGAATGAGGAAAGAAGTTTGGCCTACTAGCCAGCCAGCCATAGTAAATCATTCGCCGTCGCAACGAGCCCACTCCCGAACCCACTTTTTCGTATGCAAAACATTGTCGAAGTTAACCGTCTGAGCAAGATCTACCGAGGTTTCGCTGCGCTAAATCAATGCTCGCTTGGTATCCCAGAAGGGTCCATCTTTGGCCTGCTAGGACCCAATGGGGCAGGGAAAACAACTCTTATCCGCTGCGTCATGGGTTACCTGCGACCCAGCTCCGGAGTCGCCATGGCCGACGGCTTGGATTGCGAGCGAGAAAGCTTGCAAGTAAGAAAACGCGTTTGCTACTTGCCCGCTGAAACGAAACTCTTTCGCATGATGCGAGGTCGCGATTGCGTCGATTTTTTTACTTCGATCCATCCGCGAGGAAACAAGCCTCTCGCCATCGAAATTGCTCAACGTCTCGAACTCGACCTGTCCCGCCGAGTCGGTTTTATGTCAACCGGCATGCGCCAAAAACTCGCTATCGCGTGTGTCATGAGTTGCCAGTGCCGACTCATGATTCTTGACGAACCTACCGCCAACCTCGATCCCACCGTGCGCAGCGAAGTTTTGAAGTTGGTGCGGGAAGCCAATCGACGCGGCACAACCGTCGCCTTCTGCTCGCACGTCCTAAGCGAAATCGAAGAACTCTGCGATCGGGCTGCCATCTTAAAACAAGGCCAAGTCGTCCGCTCGATCGACTTGACCGAACTCCGCTGCGTGCATCGAGTGCAAGCTACCTTGCCGCCCGGAACCCAGGACTTGCCTATCCCCGACCCATTTCGCGTGCTATCCAAAAACGCCAGCCGCCTCGTCTTGGAAATCGACGGCCCACTCGATAGCCACCTCCACTGGCTGGCGAACAGCGGACTGCAATCGTTTCAAATCGATTCCGTCGGCCTACGCAGCATCTACGATAGCGTCCACCCAGGCCCGCCCGTAGTTTGGGACCATGGTCCCGAACGAACAATCGGACGGGACAATGGTCC
>JANODW010000203.1:0-6590 GCA_031412875.1 Pirellula sp.
GGGTCCGTCGCCGATGATGACAAATTTCAGTTTCGGGTCGATCGTTTTGAGCATCTCCATGTTGCCTTCGTAGGCGTAGAGATCTTGTGTTTTTTCGAAACCGAAGCCTTTGATCAATTTGTCGTAGTAGGGCCAATTGTAAGTCATCATGAAGGTCGGTGGGGAATCGAATCCATCGACCAATGCACCTAGCTCGTAGTTCAAAGAGGGGTTGCACGGACCTCGGACGTCGTCCATTCCCTGTCCCTTGAGGTACCTGCAAGCTTCACCGAACAAGAGGTTGGCAGCCTCTTGATCCTCGATGCAATCAAAAAATCCAAAGAAGCCACGTTTTTCGCCGTAGCGTTGGTTGTGGCCGTTATTGACGATGGCAGCGATACGCCCCGCAACTTCACCGTCCTTTTTTACGAGGAAGGTCTGGCATTTTGCATTTTCGTAAAACGGATGGCGTCGAAAATGGACCAGCTCTTCTTGATTCATCCGGATCGGCGGCATCCAGTTTGGGTCCCCTTGATGCAGCTTCCAAATGAAGTCAATAAAGTCCCGTTTGTGGCGACGACTTTCTACACGGATCACTTCGTATTGGGAGCTCATAGAGGGTCAGGTCAAAAGGAGGATAGGTGGCTCGGGCGACTTCAAGACGAATTCCATACCATACCGAGGAAGGCTATTGTCGCTGAATCGAGACTCCTTGGAATGGTACTACCCTATACAAACCATCTGTAAAAAACTGCTGTATGAATTGATCGACCCGGGCGATCGGCTTTTTGGGAACCAGCACCGTGTCGCCATCGCGAAGCCAAATTTCGTCCGAAGGATTGGGGCGCTTGCCCAAATGCGCCCCTTGGAGATCGAGCATGGTCGATATCAAACGCCAGTCTTCAGCGCGTCGGAATACGATGACTTGTCGCATATTCGCACCCAGCTTTGGACCCTCGGCTTGAGCGAGCATCTGAGTGATGGACGTGGGGCGATCCATTTCAAATCGACCCGGTTTGACGACTTCGCCAAACACAAAGCAGACATGCGTAGCGGTCCGCGACAAGCGTGGCTCGATATCGATTCCAACATAGTTCTCTCGGTAGCGAAGATTGACTTCTCGCTTGACTTCCTCCAGGGTCATCCCCAACACATAGACGCTGCCCAGCCCGATCAGTTGAACGCGGCCATCGGGGTTCACCACCGTCGTCAACGCTCGTCCGCCTGCTGCGAAAGGGCCGTTGACCGCGTCCTTGAGATCCTCGACCGACGTGTTTACCTTCACCGGCAGCACATCGATGGCCGGGGATCGGATGTACTCTTTATAGGCTAGCTCCAGATCCTTTCGCAGGGTCTGGATCGTCTTGCCGGATGCTTGCATGGGTGTCGTGAGCATCGGCACCACGATCGAACCGTCCGGCTGGACCGGAATACTAGCTTTTCTGATGCTACTGTCTGAAATCGAATCTAAGCTGATTTCGTCCCCGACCATGAGCTTGTACTCCTGCATGGTCTTGCTCCGATTAGGAATATACGTAAAGGTGAGCTCATCATTGATGCGAACGCGGTATTCCAATAGGTGCTGTAGGCGAATCGGTCCGATATACTCCCCGTGCCACAAGGGCTGGAAGTCGATCGATTGCGCATCGCTCCAACGCTTCTCACCGTAGGGGTCTTGAGCGCAGTCGATCCCTCGAATGCATGGTGGGCAAGCTCCCGAGGTGACTCCGGTGGGTTGCTGCGGAGGGCAGATGTTCACGGCGGCTGGGATCCTGCTACCGACACATAAGTCGCAGCCGCTGGCCGAACCGCAACCGCATACACCGCTTCCGCGCGTCGACGCTGAATAACGATTCGCTTCTCTCGCATTCTGTGCAAACAGCGCACCGCCAGAACTTGCTAGGGCTGCGGCGCAAACTGCGATCGCAATGCAAGAACGGACGAAGTTATTCCATTGACAGAGTTTCATTATTGAAAAATCTTTGAAAGAAAACGATTTCCAGATTTTGCGTTTCGGGTTTGCAATTCGCTTGGGTTGGGAATTGCAGAGGGACCACCCATGGGCACATTGGGTGTTGGAGATGCCATCCAGGGCGCTGGGCTGTATTTTGCAAAGGTCGCAGGATCCACTGCGACGATCTCGGGATTCTCGGAACTGAACGGGGGCGCCGTTCGGGACAGCGCCGACGCTTGCTGCACTGCATACTCTGCTTCGGAGGCAGCTCCTCGACGCCGAAAGACTTCTGCCAAGTTGTTCCAAGCATTGGCGCTGGGCCGTTGCTTGATCGAATCGCTCAAGGCAGCATAGGCGTCTTCGATGCGATCCAGGTGGATCAAGGCGTAACCCAATTGGCTCGCTGCCTCGCTGTGCGAAGGCTTGGCTTTTAAAGCCGATTGGTAAAAGACCACGGCTTGGCTGCGGAATTGGCTCGCCTTGGACGGGTTGAGTTCCGCTTCTTTTTCAATCGTCTTGCCATACGCATAAAGCAAATCGGCGGCCCAAGGGTGACCGTCGGAAGCGGTTACAAGCTGGTAGCGAGCATACATGCGGTAGTGCATTCCAGCCATTTCTGGCGAGGTGTTGTCCAATGGCCTGTTCTTCAACGCGTCGGTCCGATGCGTGTTCACGACCGCTTGAACGTTCGACTGATCGCGACCACCGAAACCCTTTTGAAAGTCCCATTCCTCGCGCAAGGCCGTCTCCGCTTTTTCGTAAGCCGACTCGCTATGCATCTTGCCTCGATGCAAATCCATCGTTCGAAAGAGACGCAACAATCCTTCGCTCGCCTCCTGCCGCGCGCTCAGCACCGCACCGCGCTTGAGAAGTCCATTGCAGCGGTCCAGCCGCTCTCGCAATTCATGCTCGATCGCTTGCCAACCCGGCAACGACTCCAACGCTTGCGGAGGTCCCGCAGAATCCGATGGCGAACTCGATAGAAGTTCATGACTGACTCGCTTCGCCAACGCAATGCGCCGCATTTGAGACTCGGAGTCGCGCTGCTCTTCTGCTGCTGAAATCGCAAGCGATTGAGGAGCATTCGGTTTGTGTTCGAGTACGAGCTCCTTGGACGACGGGAGTTTCTCGGGTTGGTCGTTGATGGCTGGAAGGGCGGCATCCGTCTCAGCAATCGATGCCGTGGGAGGAAAAACCAAAGGAGATTCGTCGGGAACATCAACCACCGAGCCGCTTTCGGATGCCCCGTCCAAGGAGGGTGGCTCCGCCATCGTCAACGGAACGCGGGATGGCAGGACGGGCCTGGGTGTCGCAGGCACGCGCACGGACCGGTCTACGTGGATCAAATCGCTTTCGTTGTCGGCGCTCTCTGCAGGAAACATGCGAGGGGTCGATCGCAGTCGGATCGTTTGTTCGCGGCCACCCGGAGAAAGCGTTTGTTCGCGGCCGACCGGAGACAGCGTCGATACGGATTGCGATGGCACTGTGGATGGCAATGCGGCTGGGGTTCTCGATAGGTTGGTGGACCCGATCGCCGAGTCCTTCGAACTCGATTCCGGTTGGAATTCGCGTAGGCTGCCAAAGGACGCCGAGGGGGGCATGGGTCCCAACAAGGTTACCGGGGCCGGACGCCCGGCTTTGTCGGATAAGGGTTGAGAAATGCGAGTTGGGTGGGCGCTTGCAGGATTTCCGATCGAGAGTTTTTCTTTTTCGATCGGTTGGCGGAGGCGCTTGTTGGAACGGACGGTTTCTTCTTTAGGGTTTGATTGCAACGTTTCCGAGGGCTGGGACCATGGTGAGGCTGGAATATCACCAGAGGGGAACTGTGCGATGGCATGGTTGCTGATCGCGGTGGTAGCGACGCCGAATCCAAGTGCGATAGCAAAGGAATGGCGAAGCATTTTTTTACGGAACGCATGCGCGGTCTGTTTTTCATGGTCTTCCATCCGGGTGGGCGATACCATTTCCAACTCCAAATCTTGCTTCGAAAGGTGCGTACGGAATCAACGCAACAGGCGTTACATTCGGTACTTTTGGTGTTCGCGGTTCAATCATCATGCCCCCCAAAGAGAGCAAGCCGATTTTGGTCGTATTACAAACCGGAAATCGAGAACAGCTTGCCTAAATTGCCAGCTTCGCCCCGTTGGTTGGACAATCTAGGGCAGGCGGCTACAATCTTCGCGGTTTCAACACTTATTTCCTTGAATTACGATTTAGAGCGTTCATCCATGGCAGCGATCAAGCGTGTGGCAATACTGTTTGCAGGCGGGCCTGCACCGGCCGCAAATGCAGTTATTACTTCGGCAGCATTCACCCTTCTCAATGCTGGCGTAGAGGTGTACGGGATCAAGCATGGGTACTCGAATCTGATCGATTTCGACGCGAAGTCACCGTTGGTTGAAAACAAGCATTATCTCAAATTATCGATGGAGAGGCTGGAGTTTTCGAGGACGGAGCCGGGCATCATGATTGGGACGGCGAGGTCCAACCCGGGCAAAGGAGTTTCGAGTCCAGCCCATTTGCGAGACACGGAGAAGTCCGCTCCGCTGCATCGGGTATACCTGGCGCTGCGGTCTTTGGGCATCGATGCGTTGGTGAGCATTGGAGGGGACGATACGCTCAAAACAGCCAACAAGATGAAGCTTTACCAGGACACGCTTCCCACCGATCACGCTCGAATGCCGGTCATTCACTTGCCAAAAACAATCGACAATGACTACCCGGGGATTGACTTCACCTTTGGTTACTTTAGCGCGGCGGAAACGCTTGCCAATGAGATTCGAAATCTGAATCGCGATGCCTCGGCCGGTCAAGCGTATTTTCTATGCGAAGCGATGGGTCGGTCAGCAGGCTGGCTGGCGTATGGTGCCGCGATTGCTGGCGATGCGAGCATGGTTTTGAGCGTTGAGGATATTGTGGGCCCGTTGCGCAATACGGAAACGGTTACGCAGCCTGATGGGTCGGTGAAAACTCGCAACGTGATGAACTTGGATGCGGTCGTGGACAAGATGGTTTCCACGATGATCGCGAGAGAAAAGGCGGGCCGAAACTACGGTGTGATTGTGATTGCCGAAGGGCTAGCGGAGTATTTACCGAGTTCGTATTTGGATGGGATCTCGCGGGACGATCACGGGCACATCGCCATTTCGAGTATTGCGATTGGCAAAGCGTTTGCGACGATGTTGGGTGAAGCCTACAAGAAGAAGACTGGTAAAACGCGAAAAATCAACGGTTTGCAATTAGGGTACGAGTCGCGATGTTGTGTGCCGACGGCATTTGACGTGATGCTTGGCTCGCAAATTGGCGTGGGAGCTTATCGGGCGTTGATCGAGGAGAAACTCAACGGAGTGATGGTTTCGGTGGGTGGCCAGTTCAACGTTTCGTATGTTCCCTTTGAGAAACTGGTGGACCCGGAAACGCTGGTCACCAAGGTGAGATTCATTGAAACCGGCAGTGATTTTCAGCGCATGGCGCGGCTTTTGGAGTTGCCAAGCACCACCTGATTTACGGTAACCACCGGATCCAGACTTGCCCAAATCGGGTGAAATGAGGTAGATTACGGGGGCGTTGCGGCCGAGGCCACAACACTCAGTCAGTTGAGGAGGATAGCCGAATGGTTAGGAACCTGATTCGAAATCAGGCGCCGGGAAACCGGTTGAGGGTTCGAATCCCTTGTCCTCCGCTTGAATGACCACGATTTCGCAGGAAATCGTGGTTTTTTATTGGCCAATAGAGTCCACTCGGCCCCGTAGGTCGCTTTTGCCGAAAGCGACTCTCCCTCCTGCCTTGAGCGTCCGTTGAACCGCCTCTTGCCAAGCGGTGCAGTTCTTTTGGCTCCGTTCGGTTTCTGACCCCAACGTATTTATCTTGGGGGTTAAGGATTGACTTCATCTCCCATCTCTGGTCCACCGGGACCAAATGGGATACCGACGGGGGCGTTAAAAATGGTGCGCGGAGATTCTGTGTGTGTCAGTAGACCGTCAAAACCGACAGTCGTACGATCAAGTAACGTTGGATTCGCTCCAGTTAAATCCAAACTCCAAAGCTCTTGGAGTTGAGCTCCGTCAATTTGCATTTCATGTCCACCTAAGCAAGCCACGTCTGTACCCACTATCGCGAAGACTTTAACTCGAACTTGCCCGTTAACATCGGCTGCCAACCCAATATCCACGATCCAAGTTGATTGCGGGTTCAATACGGGATACCCAATAGTAGATAGATACTGAACCCGCGCTGGGTTGTCGGAGCCAATTGCAAAAAAGTCGTCAGTCTCGTTGGAATATAACGACATTACTTGTGCGGCAACACCAACTTTATCCTGCGTTCCAAAGGATTGATCACCGTTGTCTAAATCGAATCCCTGAACGGTAGGGTCGTAAACAAAGAATGGATCATCCAAACCGTTACCCTGTTGAGCAGCAACTGGCCGATTTCGACTTACGCCGGAAGCAATTTGCCCCTCAGGTTTCTTGGACGGAGTTTTAGGCAAAGTCGTAAAAACTACAATTGCTACCGTTACAAGAACTAAACCAAAAAGGGTCCAAACGGCAAACCACGAAGGGATACTTTGAATTATTTTTGACATTGCGTGAAATCCTGAAACGGGGTTTGAAAGTAAGGGCTTTTACCACCACTGTTTCGCGGTAACAAACTTCTG
>JANODW010000204.1:0-3368 GCA_031412875.1 Pirellula sp.
GGGCTTGGTTGCGATTCGCCTCGGCCAATTGGGCGTTCTGTTGATAGAGGTTTCCCGCGAGGGCATTTGCAGCGGGTGCGACCCCAGGATTGGCATTGGAGTAGCCATCCACCGAAGCGCCACTCCCATTGGGTAACGGCCCCAAAGCGCGATCTACGATTTTGTTGACTTGCTTGGTCTTGGTCGTCAAAACTGGGACCATTTTTGACACTTCTTTTTCTTCATATTTTTGAAACGTAAAGGGCTTTGTCTCCTGTTCGTACACGGTTTGATAGTGGACGACGGGCACATATCGCCAAACCTGTTGCGGAGGTGCAAATGGGTTCAAGCTGGGGACGTTTTGCAATTGAAGCTGCTGGGTCACAACGGGGATATGACGTGGCACGGAAGTGGTTCGAGGCTCTGTCACTGGAACCGGTACGTAGAGCCGTTCCGAAACCTGCTTGTATTCCCACTCCGCAATCGGCACAGGTTCGGTAACAATGTAGCGTCCGTACGGCTGGCCATTGCGATCTCGATAAGTCTCCAGCAGTGTACCGCCTGCAGGATTGGCGTTAGGATTGATAGGCGCGGTAGTCGATGGGACTGCGTTGTTTTGCAAACCAAGCGAAACGCGACTCCAACCGATGGCTTGCCAAACAAAGCAAAGAGTCAGTAACACGTACGAGCTTTTGAAGGACATAGACTTGCCGGATTGGATCCTTGAATATTTACGATGCCCGCATTCCAACGGACGGCTATTGCTAGCTTCCCAAGCCGAGTTGGACAGACTTTCGGATCGTGCGCGGGCTGGCAAACTCGTTTCCATACTGGGTCGTACTATTTCCCAGGTTCCGTCGCAAGGTCTAGTTAGTTCCGATGGGCGTTGGTTTTATGCGATGAACGATGGCATTGCCTGTTTGCTAGCAGACGAAGCGGTAGATCTCCAATGAGCTTCGTCGGCCGAACGTGCCGGCCGCTTGGTAAGCCTTGCGGGTTGGGCGAACTTTTCTTTCTCGGGAATATTTCCTGGATGAGCTAAATATTCCGCCCCCCGGATTCGATACCAGAACTGCGGAAGGATTTTCCGCTTGGGTAAAGATTCCTACTTGGGTCGACAGGCACGTCTGGCTCAAGTCTCCGGCCTCAAATCATGGAAGATACAGTCGTGAACCGCTACTCCCTACTCTTACTCGCTGCGACATCCTTCGCAGGCGGCGACGTCTTCGGCCAAAGTCAATCGTCTGGTCGCGTCAGCAATCCAGCGGTCCACGTTGCGAAATCCACCGTGATTCCAGCCAGATCCAGCGCTGTCCCTAGACCCGCACGGCCGGTCTCTCGCGTTGTTTCGCAGCAGAGATTTGTCGATGAAGGCACCGAGGTCATGGAAGCGGGCTACGATGATTCGCAGGAAACCATGGTGCTCGGCGATTCCTACAATCCTGACGAAGGACTGGCAGAAATCGGCGGCGGCTGCACTTCGTGCGGTGGCGGTGGATGTGCTAGCTGTGGCGATACCTGCGGCGATGCATGCAACTCGTTCGGCTTCGATCTGTGCAATCCAGGCTTGGGAGGACGACAATTATGCATTGGCCTGCCTTCGCACGGCTGGGTGAGTGTCGAGTATCTCAATTGGTACCAAAATGGCATGGACACTCCTGCCTTGGTAACGACTTCGCCTGCCAACACCGCGCAAAATCTTGCCGGAGTGCTTCCCTCGGGGACGACGCTATACGGTGGAAACAACGATATCTTGGGCGACCGAATGAATGGCACCCGTGTCCGTTTCGGTTGGTGGTTTGCAAACAATCCAAACCTTGGAATCGAAGGAGAGTACCTGGGTTTCGGTACCCGTACCGAGAGCTTCGACCAGCAATCCAATGGTAGCACTATACTTGCTCGTCCATTTTACAATGCAGTCACCGGTCTAGAGGACTCGGAATTGGTCTCGTTTCCTGGTACCGTTTCAGGACGCGTACGAACGACCGCGACCTCCAAACTCGACGGTTCTGCTGTACGGTTTCGACGTTTGCTGTGCTGCAGTAGCGGCTGCGGTTTTTCGCCACTCACCTGTGGACCAGTCCCATCGCAATCGCGTATCGACGCAACCTTGGGATGGCGATTCTTTCAACTGAAAGAAACCCTTGGAATTCAAGAAGACCTCACATCGCTCAGGACCTCTGCACCGGGCAGCTTTATCATCAACGACAACTTCCGAACCCGAAATCAATTCAACGGTGCTGAAATCGGCGTAAACTGGATGGGCCGACGTGGGTATTGGTCGCTCGACATGTTGATGCGTCTAGGTTTGGGGAACACCCGACAAGAAGTGGTCATCAATGGCCAGACGCAAACCACCCAAAACGGTGCGACCACGACGGCCAATGGTGGGTTGCTAGCACAACGGACCAATAGTGGGACCTTTGTGAGAAATCAGTTCGGAGTGGTTCCAGAATTGGGTGCGACACTTGGCTATCAAGTGACACAACGGATGCGGTTGACTGCTGGCTATTCGTTCATCTACTGGAGCAACGTAGTTCGCCCAGGGGACCAAATCGATACAACCGTCAATCCAAACCTCCTTCCGCCAGAGAATCCTACACAAACTGCGTTCTTGAACCCCAGGTTTGCCTTCCAAGATTCCGATTACTGGGTACAGGGATTGAGCCTCGGCGGCGAGTACCGTTGGTAAAACGTAATCATTGCCAGCTAAAGAAGTTCAACATCTCGGGCTTGATGGATCTTTCGGATCGATCAAGCCCTTGATTCGTTGATGGCTCATTCGATCCCGCCGTAAATTGAAAACCAACGCAGTACAAACAGATATCGAGGTCGGCAGGGGGCTGAGACCATGAGCTTGAAGCTCTTGGTCGGCTTCGGATCGACTGAGGCCACGGACGGAGCAGTGACAAACATGGCTGGACTTTTGAATCGACTCTACGAAATTCTGAGCGGCTCTAAAAAAGGCCGCGTGACTGTTGCGGGCCAAAACCGAGCGAAACGCAAGCTTCGAATGGAGCTGCTCGAAGGCCGACAATTGATGGCGGCGGATATCACGGGCACGATCTTTCAGGATCTTACCGACAATGGATTCAACACCGGCGTGGATCCGAATCTTTCCGGCGTGACGGTGGCGTTGTTTCGCGACGGTGGGAACACGACGTACGACAGCGGATTAGGCACCACAGCAGCCGGGGATGACATCGCAGTGGGAAGCACCACGTCTGCGACCACGACTGGCCTCTATTCTTTTACGGTCAACACCGCAGGGACATACTATGTGGTGCAGACCAGTGTTGCCACGGGCTTGATCCAGCGGCCGACGCAGCGCGTTCAAACGGTCATCGTAACGTCAGGGGATTTGGTCGGTGTCAATATCATGTCGATCG
>JANODW010000205.1:0-1064 GCA_031412875.1 Pirellula sp.
GCCGTAGTTTGGGACCATTGTCCCGAACGAACAAACGGACGGGACAATGGTCCCATCCTACGGTAAGACGGCAGTATTTCCGAGCGATTGATTCGTTTGTTGATTTCCTTCATTTCTTGTTTTGGTACGATGACACCGGTCGGGTAGTTTCCTTCCACGAGAAGCCCTGTGAGTCCCGCCAAAAAGTGGCGTCGAGCCTGGCAATGAACGCATCCTGCAGTCAAGCCGCCGCTCGCCTAACTGCGAATTCTTCCTGCGATAGTCATCTGCGATAGTGGTTCCTACCGGTCCACCTTGAGCATGATGCTTTCTGAGTGGCTGTTGAATTCCGGCGCGTACATGCATTGAATGTTGGCCATCCCGGTGGGATAGGTGCCCGCATGTTGCACGCGAACGGAATACTCAAACACGTACGTTCCCTTGGGTAGATAGTCGATGAAAAAATGGGAAGCCGTATCGCGAGTGCTCTCGTAATATGCCAAACCATCTTGATATCGATATTGGCTGAGGACATTCACCGGTTCGGTTCCGCTGCCTCGATGGTCTTTCAAGTGCACGTATTCCATATCGCGATCGGTACGAACGGTGATCCTGCAAACGATTTCATCGCCGATGGAGGCCGCTGCGAGTACGGGTTCGAGAACCGGTCCACTTTTGGACAGTGTTTTCTTGAAAAGTTTTTTCTCGAGTCGGAGCGGAGTTCCTTCGTGCGGCGTGACTTTGTTGATGTCCTCCAAATACTGCCAATGGATGCTACCCCAACTGACCCCTTTGTCGGTCTTGGACAACGTGATCTTTCCAAACTCGGGTTGGATCTCCGTTCGCACAAATTTCTGTTCGTAGTACCCCGTTCCCGCTTCGACGTTTTCGGGCTTGACCACTTGGTCCCCCAGTTTGACCTGAACGAGCGAATCGGAGCCGAGCAGGTTTTCACCTCGCAGCAGCAGGGCGTAGACGGCGTCGGCGGTGGCTTTGGTCGTCTTCCAATCCTGAGTTTGCTTTTGCTTGAGCAACCAGACTTTGCAGTCCTCGACCGCCACTTTGTCGTTGGCCACTTCATCAAA
>JANODW010000206.1:0-12556 GCA_031412875.1 Pirellula sp.
GCAAGAACAGCGACTTCTTTCCCATCTGCATGACCATCAGCAAAGTAGAGCACGGTGCTCGGTGGGGTGTCCAATTGTTCGCGCACGGCGATAACAAATTGATGGTCCGGAGAGATTTCGAAGGAGGTATGATTGAGGGGCGAAGCAGTGATGCGAACTGGCTGGGACCCGTCGAGTTTTGCGCGATGAAGCTGTGCATTGTACGGGTTGACGTCGCTGTAGGCGGTGTAGTAAACCATTCCCGCCTTCTCGTCGACTTTGGTAATCGCATTGCAAGCGTAATGTCCAACTTGAGAGATCCGATTCAGAACCCTTCCGTCCAGATGGCGGAGCTGAAAGTGTTTCCAGCCGTTGGCTTCGGTGGTCCAAAGGAAGCGTTGTTTGTCCTCGAGGAATTGCATCGCAGGGCTGTTCTCTTGCCAAGTGGATTGGCGTTCGGTTAGCACCGTTCTGACTTGAAGGGTATTGGTATCGACCGCGAGCAAGTTCAAAACATCCTGACGGCGATTGGTCCGATGAATGAGCAGTTCATTCCCTTCGGGCGAGAAGCGGATGGAATACAAATACTGTGTAGGCTCCCCATCGATGGAGACCTTCTTGGCGGACTTGGTTGGCAGATCATAGATCCAGAGCGCTACTTTGGGATTGGGATCGCCGGCCTTGGGATACCGAACCGATTGGAGTTTGGTGTAGTTGGCTGTGTTGTCCAGCGTGAGATGGTAGTCGAACATCTCTCGCTCATCGACTTCGTAGTAGGCCAGCTTGGTGCTATCCGGTGACCACCACATCGCGTCCGCTTGATTCAGTTCTTCTCCATAGACCCAACATCCGGTACCGAAACGCAAGCGATCGACCCCATCTTTGGTGACAACAATCTTTTCCGATTCGGAGCCTGTCGATTCAATGGCAACATTGAAGTCTTTGTATACCGCTTTCCACTTGCCGTCCGGCGAGGTTGCGACGGTGCGTTGCTGGGCTCGACCGACGGGCGGCAGACCTCCTGCTCTGCGTTGACCGCGTCGTCCATCGGCAGGTTCGGCAGGTGTCGCCGCATCCGGAGCGGCGACATCGCTGATCGCATAGGTCTTGAGGTCGAGGGATTTGCGTTTGCCAGATTCGGTGTATTGCACCGATTTGCCATCGTCCGCCCAGCGGATTTGTTCGACGCGCCCACCGCCGCTCAGCTCTGCCCGAAGTGAAGAAATCTCACGGTACTTTTCATAGCCGGGCAGATCCTTGAATGTGCTTTGCGCGTTTGCGGTTTCTCCTGCAGCGGTTACAAACAAGAGGGTGCTATACAACAGTGCGACGGAACGTGTGCTCATGGAAATCTTTCAACTCACAGATGGACGTGGCATGGAAATCGAGTTTGCTGAGGCGAATGGCGCGATCAATACTAACGTAGGATGGGACCTTTGTCCCGTCCGTTTGTTATTTCGGGACAACGTCCGTTTGTTCGTTCGGGACAATGGTCCCAAACTACGGCTGGTAATGGGTTACGGTTTGGAACGCAAGTATTGGCTGAGCCCTTGCAGATCGTCAGTGTTGATCAAATCGACGTTTGCTTCGTTGAGAGCGGCCCAAACGGTTGCGTTATCGGAGGTTGCCCAAAAACGCACACGGCGATTTTTCTTGTGGGCTTGTTCGACGATGGAGACCAGTTTGCGTTGGTCTTCGTCCGGCAACTTGCCAACCCCTCGCCATTTGAAGTGCAGGGACCAGTTATCGCTGATCAAGGGCATGAGGTGGCTTGGAACTTCACTTTCGAGATCGGTTAGTCGGCCATCTACGCCGACGTACCGGATTTTTTCGGCAGCGATCAGCTCGGTTGGGCGATTGCCGCTCACGATTGCGGTCACTGCCCCCGGATGCGCTTTGCCGTTTTCTACTCGCGAAAAAATATCGTTGTATTCCGAGAGCAGCTCATGAAGTTTTCGGTACGTGCTTGCGCCATCGGTTTTGATGTCGATAAGGAGGGTGAAGTTGGGTACCCCTTTATGCACGCTGCCTGCATTGCTTTGAACACGCTTTCGCAGCGGGTCCAGGTACAACGATTGGAGGGTTCGGTCGGGCGACAACTCGGAGCGGGTGTGGGCAACAAGCAGTTTGCCATCGACTAAAAAGATGTCCGATTCCACGCTGCAGAAGCCTCGATCCAAGGCGTCGAGGAGTGGACGTTCGTGCAAGTAGTCATTGTGCGCGTGTGCTTTCGGGCACGGCGTGGCGTCTTGTGCCGTCCCCATACGCGGCACCAGCAGCGATTCCAAAACAACCACGGCAAGAAACAAACTGGAGAGACGCATTCAAATTCTCGGCTTCGATTTTGGGAGGAAGTTCATTTTGCAAAATCCGATGATTCCTATTGTACATCGGTCCGTCGGAACCACGTATCGCCGGACCATTTGCACGAAATTCCTTTCGTCGCACAACGGGCACGTATTTTTTGAGTCATGCATTACAATGCTTCCCCATGAACCAACCGATCCAAAGCCAGCCCATCCCTACCCAGCCCGTAGATCGAGACTCACTCGCATCGGAGTATCTCGATCGATTGCTTTACCCTCCTTATCCCGTTCAGGAAGAGGCCTTGCTGACGTGGTTTGCGTGTGAGCAGGGGATGTTGGTCTGCGCGCCGACGGGCACGGGAAAAACGTTGATTGCCGAAGCCGCCATTTACGAAGCGCTTCGGACCGGCAAAAAATGCTACTACACAACACCGCTGATCGCTTTAACAGATCAGAAGCTGACCGAGATTCAAGAAACGGCCGTGCGTTGGGGGTATCCCGCGAACAGCATCGGGCTAGTTACCGGCAATCGTCGCGTCAATCCAGACGCCCCGGTTCTGGTCGTCGTCGCGGAAATCCTGCTCAACCGATTGATGCAGGATCCTCAGTCCTTTGACGCGGTTTCGTCGGTGGTGATGGACGAGTTCCATTCGTTTAACGATCCGGAACGCGGGATCGTTTGGGAGTTGAGTTTAGGCATGCTACCGCGTCACACTCGCATCATGTTGCTTTCGGCGACCATCGGAAATAGCGTTGAGTTTTGTAGTTGGCTGATGCGGGCTCACGGTCGCAATATGGAGCTGGTACAAAGTACGGACCGCAAGGTCCCCCTTCAGTTTGAGTGGGTGGACGACAGTTACCTCGACGAGCATCTCGAGAAAATCGCAGAAGGAGACGAGGCCAAGCGTCGGACTCCGGGCCTCGTTTTTTGCTTCAATCGCGATCAATGCTGGCAGCTTGCTGAAGTGCTCAAAGGCAAAAAACTGATCGACAAAGAACGGCAGGCGATATTGACCAAGCGGCTCGATTCGTACGATTTCACGCAGGGGGCTGGAACCAAACTCAAACAGGTTCTTATCCGGGGGATCGGTGTTCACCATGCGGGCTTGATGCCCAAATACCGGCGGATTGTAGAGCAGCTCTTTCAAGAAAAACTTCTTAGCATATGCGTGTGTACGGAAACTTTGTCGGCGGGTATCAATCTCCCTGCACGCAGCGTCATTCTGCCCAGTATGGTCAAAGGGCCATGGGGCAAAAAGAAAATCGTTGAACCCAGTTCGGCGCAGCAGATCTTTGGGCGGGCGGGCCGGCCTCAATTCGATTCCCAAGGTTTTGTCTATGTGCTTGCTCACGAAGACGATGTGAAATACCTGCGATGGAAAGCTCAATACGATTTGATTCCCGAAGATACGAAGGATCCCGGATTGCTTCGCGCGAGGAAGGCGCTTAAGAAAAAAATGCCGACCAAGCGGGCGGGCGAGACGTACTGGACGCGAGAGCAATTCGAGAAGCTCCGACAAGCCCCAGCCGCTAGGCTCGCCAGCAAAGGGCTTCTGCCGTGGCGGCTGCTGGCTTACATGCTTTTGAATGCATCGGAAGTCCAGCCGCTACGCGATTTGGTGGGACGGCGATTGTTGCCATCCAATGAGATACCTCAAGCCCAGCGCGAGCTCAACCAAATGCTCGTGACGTTATGGTCTGCTGGTTATATCGACCTATCTCCCAAACCGATGCCTATTTCGAGTGCAGCAGCTAGCAAGGAGGCATCGAGCAACCAGAAAGTCAAAGCCGAGCCGGATCGCAAACCTTGGATTGCCTTTTCTGCCCAGCCCGCGACTCAAGCCAATGGGGCGGATGCAGCCGATGTTCCCGACGATGAAGAGGAGGAAGCAGCGGGGGTAAACACGTCCGAGGGGGCCGAGATCCGTTATGAGCTAGATACCTACCGTCCGGAACGAGCGGAGCCCACCGACAAATTGGGGTTGTTGGTTCAGTTGCGGAGTGTGAATCCGATCTTTGGATTATTCATGATCGATTTGTTGCAGCATGCCAACGAAGCGGAGCGGATTCAGGCGCTGGAGAGTGTGCTGGAATTGCCAGCCAACATATCCAAGTTGGTAACATGCCCTCCGCCGGATATCGTTCCCTTTGGTCCGCTTGCAACGAATGTCTTGCATCCCAAGCTGCTGGAGCTAGGGCTCGCTGGCTCGTCTGAAATCATGGGACAGTGGGAAAAGAAAGAAGAGCCCGACTTAGAGAAACTGGCATCGGAAACCGGTGGCACTTCGCGCACATGGAATGATAAATGGGAACCGCCTCCGCCGCCGGCGTTGGCTTTGGCGGAAAAGATGCGACGATTGTTCAATCATGAATTTCCTCGTGTTCACGATCTCTACACGCGCGGCGTATGGGTGGTCGGGGAACTGTTGGAGTTCAATTGTGAATTCAACAAATATATTTTGGCCAAGGGTTTTCAAAAGCAGGAGGGGCTTTTGTTTCGGCATGTGCTCCGGTTCATCTTATTGGCCGAAGAAATCAGCCAGATTGCACCCGAAAGCACCGACGAAGAAACTTGGGAGAAGCCTTGGGATGCGCTGATCGAAAGGTTGACGGAATGCTGCCGGCAGGTGGATGCCGAGAGCACCGACAAACTGCTTCAGGACGATCGCGAAGCCACGGCTCTATTGCTTTCGGCCGCCAAGAAGTAATCGGCGTTGGCAAGTTCGCTGGCCGCATCCCGATCGATCGCAACGGTGACATTGGGATGCAATTGCAGCGCGCTCGCTGGGACCGAGGCCGTGATGGGACCTTCGACGCAGTCGCGAATCGCTTTGGCTTTGGTGTGCCCGGCCGCAAGCAGCAGGATCGATTGGCTTTCGAGGATGGTTTGGATACCCATCGTCAGAGCGGTGTGCGGCACCTCATTGAGGCTGCCGAAATAGCGAGCGTTGTCTTGTCGGGTGCGTTGGGTCAACGTCTTGACGCGAGTGCGAGAGCCCAGTGAAGAGCCAATTTCGTTGAAGCCGATATGGGCATCGACGCCGATGCCGAGGATTTGCAAATCGATGCCGCCTGCTTGTTCGATTTTCATTTCAAAGTCGGCGGCACTATGAGCAAGGTCAACGCCATGCGTTTGCGGGACGTGGGTCATCGCCAGATCGATATCGATATGCTTGAACAGATTCTCAAGCATGTAGTAATGGTAGCTGCTGGGGCTATCAGGACCAATGCCCACATACTCGTCCAAGTTGAATGTCTCGACGTTCGCGAAAGATATTTCTCGCTTTGCATTGCGAGCGATCAGTTCGCGATAGAGTCCCAAGGGGGTGCCCCCGGTTGCCAGCCCTAGCACCGTTCCGAAGCCGTTTTGATGACGGCTCTTCAACAGACTGCTCACTTCGTCTGCGGCAAACTGCGTAACGGCGTCTGCCGATTCTAGAATGACAACTCGCAACGGACCTGATCCCTATGCAATGGGTGTTGAGTATGCGGAGAATTCGCGGCAGACTAGCAGACTATTTGTTCTTTAGTCCGTCGATCATCTTCACAAAGTCTTCTTTCATTTTGGCGATGACGTCTTTTGGGCCAGTCGACTTGACGAAGATCAGCGATCCGTCTTTCAGTTCGAGAATGGCGCTGAGCATTTTGTAATTTTCTCGTTTCTTGGAGGGGGCGCCCGGTACCATGGGTCCCATCGATTCCTTGAACGTTCCTTCGATTTCGACGAAATGCACTTTGGTTTGGTCTACGTCTTTCTTTTCGACTTTAGCATTGTCTTTAGTGGCTCCATCGAATTGGCCGATCCATCGTTGGACGTTGGGTTCTACGCCACCGGTCGCTTGCGAAATCGTGATTCGCGCGAACGCTTCGCCTTCTGCGGGAAAGCGGAACTCTTTATCGATCATCTGGTTGGGAGGTGGGACAGTTTTCCAACTTTCGGGCTTGGTGACGACGACTTTGCCGCGTCCCAATTCCAGTGTTTCCGCTTTTCCCGCGTTTTCCTTCTTGTCGCCTTTTTCTTGGGAAAATGCAGCAGGGGCGAAGAAGCAGAGGGAAGCAATTGCTAATAATTTTTGCCAGTTCATCGGTCGATCTCCGGAAGAAGGGGTTTTGTCATCGGTGTTTTGGGTCGCAAAAATAGAAGTGGGAATTGGAGAATCAAAGTCGAAAACCTCGGTCTCCTTGGTTTCTGATGCGATCCGTCCCGTTACACTATACGATTGCAGCCAAATTGAACAGTATCGCACCATGACTTCAGGAACGCATTTTCGAGTTGCTTATGCACACCGACTACCGATCACAAACGATCGATGCCCCCTTGCTCGACGATTTGTCGCATTTGGTAAGGTTAGCGATACGAGAGGACCTAGACCGGTCTGCGGATTTGACCACGTTGGCAATCGTGCCTCAAGGGATCCACGGTTCTGCGGTCATCTTGCCGCGCGTCGCTGGGATAGCGGCCGGTGTGGACTTGATCGAGGCCATCCTGCAGGAGCTCGATAGCAAGATCACTTGGACGCAGCATGTCGGAGATGGCGAGCGATTTATCCCCAAACAACCGATTGCGACGCTGGCCGGTGAGACTCGCGATCTTTTGACGTGCGAACGAACCATATTGAATTTTTTGGGACGGCTGTGTGGGATCGCCACGTTGACCCATCGCTATGTCTCCAAGGTGGAGGGGACGAAAGCCCGCGTTTATGACACGCGCAAAACGACTCCTGGCTGGCGTCGATTGGAGAAATACGCAGTGCGATGCGGCGGAGGCCGGAACCATCGCTTGGGTTTGTACGATGGGATATTGATCAAAGACAATCATCTGGCTTGCAGGGCTTCCAAAGATGGCAATCTCCTCGATCCTGCTGCTGCGGTTCAGATGGCCAAAGCGTTCCTTGCAAGCGGCGCGTATCGAATGGAGCACCCACCGCTGATCGAAATCGAGGTGGATCGGGTTAGCCAATTGGAGTCCGCTCTTAGCGCGTTGCCCGATATCGTGCTGCTTGACAATATGGATTGCGATCTGCTCAAGGAATGTGTCACGCTTCGAAACAAGATGGCGCCCGGAGTCGAATTGGAAGCGTCGGGTGGGGTCAATCTGGAGACGATTGGAAAGATTGCGTTAACTGGCGTGGATCGAATCAGCGTAGGGGCCCTTACGCATTCGGCTATCAACTTGGATCTAGGGCTCGATTGGATACTGAATCATGGGTAAACACAACTTTGAGGCAAAGAAATTTCGAGTTAAGGAAGGCGATCCCGTCAAGCTCAGCAAAATTTCTACGAAAGCGGGGAACGAGTTAAGCAAAAAATCAGATGGAATCGAAGCGCTGAAAGGGGACAGCGAAACACTTCAAGAGGCACAGAACCGGCTCTTTGCAGGCTCACAACGTTCCTTGCTTGTTATCCTGCAAGGCATGGACGCATCGGGAAAGGATGGGACGGTTCGGCATGTGATGAACGGTGTCAATCCGCAAGGCTGTCGCATTTATAGCTTCCGAGCTCCCAATACCGAAGAAGTCCAGCATCATTTCCTGTGGCGTCCGATGCGTTTTTTGCCACCGCGAGGCATGATCTCGATCTTCAATCGATCGTACTACGAAGAAGTGATCGTTGTGCGAGTCCACCCGGAGTTTTTAGGGCCGCAGAATCTTCCCCCCTTCAAGAAGCAGATGGACCTTTGGAAGCAGCGTTACGAAGAGATCCGACTGTTTGAGCAAACACTCGTTCAAAGCGGGACCAGCGTATTGAAGTTCTATTTGCACGTCTCGCGCGAAGAGCAAAAAGCACGACTCCTCGAACGTTTGATCCAACCCGACAAGCGTTGGAAGTTCAATGAAAGAGACCTGGAGGAACGCAAGCTTTGGGAGAAATACGAGGAAGCAGCGCAGGATGCATTGGCGGCGACCAGCTCCAAATCGACGCCGTGGTACATCATCCCCGCCGACGACAAATGGTACGCTCGCGCCGCCGTAGCGGACATAATTGCCGGTCACCTCGAGTCGCTGGATTTGCAATATCCAAAAGTCTCGCCGGAGGATGAAGCCAAATTCGCATTGCTTGCAAAACAATTGCAAGCGCAAGAATGAGCTTGATCGCCTAGTCGAGAACCCGATCGCGATCGAGACAGCGAATAAGACAGCGAATAAGATTGCGCAGCGAGCGAGGAAAGTAGCTAAAATAAAGTGGCCAAAATAGAGGCGGGCAGGGTCGTTATTGAATGTGCATTTGGATCTCGAAAAGATTTATGGAATTTAGGAAAATGAAAGACCAAGGGATGGGTTTCTCGGCGGTGCTGGTCGAGTCGATAGTGCGCCGTTCGACGGTAGCGCATGTTGCGTTCGCAACGCTATGCCTACTGGAGTTTGGCAACTCGACGGTTTACGCACAGCGGCCCCGCGGGAGAACCACTGCCATCAATGCAGAAGTGGCTCTGATGGCGCCGTCCCGCGAAGTCCAAGCGCTGTTGGACGAGGCAGAGCGAGCGATCAGCAATGAGCAGTGGAGCGAAGCCACCTATGCGCTGGGCATCCTTCTGGGATTAGAAGAGTCGAGAAAGGATGATTTTTCCGGTGTCGATTTCTTTAACGAGAAAGAAGAATTCCAGGACCTGAGGCTCGAGGAAAACACGGAACCTACCACGGTGAAGAAAACCGTGTTTCATCGCGCCTATGAGTTGATTGCTTCGTTGCCAGCAGAAGCAACCAAAATGATCGATTTGCGGTATGGTTTGCAAGCGGCGCAGATGCTCGAACAAGCGATGGCGTCGTCCGATTGGGCAAAGGTATCCGAGGTCGCGAGCAAGTTTGGGTTTACGACCGCAGGGCAAGATGCCACGTTGGCTCTCGGGCAACAATGTTTGCGACGCGGCGATGCTCGGGGTGCCGCGAGACTTTTTGAACGCCTGATTTATCAAAAGAGCGCGATCGACCGGTTTGGACCCGAACTGGGAGTCCTCGCCGCGTCCACCCTCCAAAGCATCGGCAAACAAAGCGAAGCGCTGAGCTTGCTGGAATCGACCAGAAAGGTGTACAGCAGTCTCGATTGGAATTGGAAGGGAACGCGGATCGGTTGGGATAGCCGGTCAGTTTTCGCTAAAGATTTTTTTGACAAAATGGAGCTGGCCGGTCCCAAATCGATTCGCACCGTTGTCAAGCAGCCGTGGATGCCTAATGGAAATGCGAATCGCAATGCAGATACCAATGGCGGAATCCCGTTGCCGATCCTGCGATGGCATACCGAGTTGCACGAGTCCAAGCAGCACAAAGACAATTTGGAATTGACGTTGAAGAGCAAATTGAGCGAGGGCAAGTCAACGGTTATTCCCTCAAGGACTCCGATCAGTGTGGGGCCTTGGACCATTGCGTCCACCTACGACCAGCGGATCGTAGCGATCGACACGTTGACCGGGCGCCTGGGTTGGGAGTGCTTTTATAGTGGCATGCCGCTCGGGGTCTCCATGGATAGTTACTTGAGTCGAGACAGCCATTCGTACAATCTTGCCGCCCCGGACTACCTGACTAAACGCGTATGGGGCGAAACGCTCCTAGGAGCGATCTCCAGTGACGGCGAGCGGATCTACAACATCAGCGAACTTCCAGCCATCGACGTGGCAGAGAGCTTTGCATTGGGGCAAAACGCTCGCGTCTCCAAGATGCAAGCGTTCCGAAATTACAACGTCATGCAATGCTGGAGTGTCAAGGAAGAGGGCAAGATCAAATGGGAAGTAGGCGGGCAAAAAAGTCTGACGGAGCCGAAACTTACCGGGATGCTGTTTCTCGGATGTCCGTTGCCACATGAAAACGAGTTGCTGGTTTTGGGGGAACTCAATGGCGACCTGTATCTATTGGCGTTGGAGCCTGAAAGCGGAAAACTCAGGTGGCGACAACCCTTGACGACTAACTACGGAACCATTGCCGGCGACTTGATGCGCAGGAGCACCGGAGCCATGCCTGCAGCCGACGGTTCTGTCATCGTTTGCCCGACAATCTCGGGTTACTTGATCGCGTTCGATAAATCGGACCGATCCTTGCTTTGGGCGTTCAAGTATCCGGTCAAATCCAATTTGATGAACGCCAATCAAGTCGGCGTATTTGGGCAAGTCGAGCGAGCTGATTTCTCGCCGTTGACACCGCGATCGGCGGATGTCTCTGCGGTGATACACGATGGGATCGTAGTGTTTGCCCCCTCCGACGGAAACGACGCGTATGGCATTAAGATCTCGGATGGCTCGCTCCTTTGGAGACTCAGCGATTCCAAGATAGACCAAGTGCGGTATGTGGCGGGCGCTTGGAAAGACATGGCGATTGTCGTCACGCACGCGGGGATCGCGGCGGTGGATATCAAAACGGGGATTCCCAAATGGCCAGCGATCGCCTTCCCGGATGGGCATCAAACCATCGGGCGGGGAGTACGCAAAGAAGGGGTGTATCTCGTTCCTACGTCCGGACAAAGCATTTTGCAAATCGACCTTGCAAGCGGAAAGATCGCTGAGACCCTTCGCGTGGAGCAACCGCTTGGAAATTTGATCTCGGTAGGCGATCGATTGATTTGCGCCTCGCCTTTTGAGTTGGATTGCTATACGGTTCGCGAGGCGTTCCAGATCCAGCTCAAGGAAGAGCTGCAGCGGGACTCGCTGTCGCCATCAGGGATGGCAAAGCAAGGGGAGTTGGCGCTCGCCAACGGGGATATTGACGCCGCGTTGACCCACCTGGAACTGGCCCACAAGCTGGATCCAAAAAATGCGGAAATAACATTGCTCATCAACAAGGTTGGGATTGCTGCATTGATGGCCGACTTCGACAGGTACCAACCGCGGGTCAACCTTTTCGAAAACCTAGCGGTCGACACCGACAAAATCCCCTATCTTCGCTTGATGATTATGGGACTGCAAAAACAGGGCAAGCACAAAGAAACGTTACTCACCCTTTTCAAGCTATCCAAATTGCGGACGTCGCAACGGCAACAGCAAATGTCGGGTACCGCCAGTATGGTGCTAAGCCCTTCGTGGTCGATTCAAGAAGATAGATGGATTGCTACTCAAGTGCAAAACACCGTCAGCAAATTGACAGCCGATGATTTCGCGGACTTGAAGGCCATGGTGGTGGCGGAGGTCGCGTCCATAAACAAGTTGCCACCGCACGTGCGGCGAGTCAAGTTGGGCCACTTCGAGGGCTTCGCAGAAACCGAAGCGACGCGGCTTGAGTCGGCTAGTCAGCTCATGGTTCAAAAAGATTACTTGCAAGCAGAGCGGCTGCTGACATCCGATGGAATGCTCGAGTCGGGTCGGTTGGCATTGGCCGATGCGGTTCGAAGAAGGCAAGCGTTAGCAAACATCTACGCGAGATCAAAGCGCAAAGAGCTTGCTGCCCGCTACTTGGATGGCGACCCGAAACTCATCGATGCAGTGTTGCGAGACATCGCTGCCAGTTCCAACTCTGGAATGCTGTTGCCCCCCGAACCATCGACAGTACCCATCCATAGTTTAAAGCCATTGAATGAGTGGCCCAGCGGCAAGGTGAATGCTGCGGCTCGCGCCATCGATATCCCATCGTTGGATAGAACCATGGCTTCGGAAACCATTGCCTGCAAGTGGAAGACGAGGATCGGGGATTCGTTGGCAGGTTGGCAGGTTCATTTTGCTTCGTCGAATCTCGTTTTTACGAACGCGTCCAGCGGTGATACGTTTCAGATCTATGTCGAGACGGGAGTTCAAGACAAGTCGGTCGTTCCGATCGTGCACTCGGTCGACAGCATCGTGTTGCTTGAGATTTATGGTTCGATTATTGCGATAGACACGTTGCGAGGGGCTACGCGTCAGATGGAAGGAATGCTTTGGCGTGAATCGCTCGTTCCCACTTATCCAGAAGGCCGTCCACGTTTGCAAACCGACAAGAAAGCATGGGGGCTAGCGACTCCCAAAATAGATTTCCGCGTTGCAGGTGTTTCCAGGAGCGGCATCGTCTGCTTGATGGAGGACGAACTGGCCTGTTTTGATTTGGCTACAGGGGTGAAGGTATGGACCCGTAGGGGCTTCAAGGGGTGTAGCTTCGCCGAGAGCGATGGGAAACTGAACGTCTACGACCCGACTCGTCGCATGCGACTGGACTTGAAAATGAAGGACGGTTCGATCTCGAATGAAACGCCGATGGAGATCGAAGGTGCCAATGCGCTTGCATCGGTCGGGCGGTATTGGCTCATGGAAGTCAGTTCCAAGAAAGAGGCCAAACCAACTCACAAGCTTCTGTTAGACTCTCAGGATGGTAGAAACGCAT